>DATIOH010000149.1:0-17648 GCA_035473375.1 Nocardioidaceae bacterium
GATGTCGTGGGCGCGGCGGCAGGGCGTTGCGGAGCCCAACTCCGCGGCGGCGACCGTCGACTCGCTCGCGAAAGCCGCGCTCGAAGCGGTCTACGCGATCGGCAGCCATCCGGACCGCCTTGCCGCGTCTGCGGGCGTGCCGAAGTCCGAGATTCGGCGGGCTGCCGTCGGCTCGACGCTCGCGGAGATGACTGCCGCGCTCGACATGCGGGAGCCGGTCTCTGTCGTGGTTCCGCCGCGGCCGATCCGGCCAGACCAGATCGCGATCCGCCAGCAGGCATGCCTCTGGAGCGGGAAGGTCAAGCACGGGAACCTGTGGACCACGGAGTTGACGAGCCGCCTCGTCGATCTGCTCGCTGTCGACGACGACGACGAGCTCATGACTGTCGCGACAGGTACGGCTGCGCTGCGCCTGGCCTACGAAGCGGTGGTAGGACGTCAGGCGAAGGGCGACGTCGCGGTGCTGCCCGCGTTCACGTTCGCTGCGACGGCCGAGTCGCTGTTGCAGATGGGCTACCGCCTGCGCTTCGCCGACGTCGACCCCGACACCTGGAACCTCGACCCGTCGGCGCTCGACGACGCATTGGCGCCGGGCGACGTCACGTTGGCCGTGACGGTCGACGCGCTGGGTGCGCCCTGCGACCACGCGGCGCTTCGGGCTGTCGCGGCGAAGCACGGGGTGCCGCTCGTCGCCGACAGCGCGGCTGCGCTCGGCTCACGCCATCGCGGTGGCCCTGTTGCAGGCTGGCAGGCCGCGCACACCTACTCGCTTTCGTTCGCGAAGACGATGACCGCGGGAGGAGCCGGCGGCGTCGCGATCATTCCGCGCGCGTCTGAGAACAGCTTCGCGACGAATTGGCCGCGGTCGTCGATGATGACGGAGATTCACGCGATCACCGCGCTCGACCAGCTTGATGCGATCGACGACATCATCCGCCGTCGCCAGGAGCTGGCCAACGCGTACGACGCTGTCCTCGCCGCACATCCGAGCGTGACGCGCCAGAGGGTTCGCGTGGGCGATCAGCACTCCTGGGTGCACTACTGCATCCGGCTGCCAACGCTCGAAGGTCGCGACTTCGCTGCCGACAACCTTCTTCGACGCGGTATCCAGACCAAGCCGTACTACGCTCCTGCGCTGCACGACGACGCCTGGCAGCACCGCTTCGACTCCGGATACGGCCCGGCAGAGTACCGCGATCTGAGCGTCACGACGGCACTCGCCGACACCGTGCTCGCGATCCCCATGTCGTCGGAGCTCAGCACTGGTCAACGGGCGCGAGTCGTCGAGACCCTCGACACCGCGCTGACCGAGGTCGAGAGGGTCGGCTGGTGAGCCAGGTCGTCGACGAGGCCGTCGCGAGTCGAGCCCACACGACCTGGGCCGGCGTCCGCCTGTCGACGTTCAGCCGTTCCGGATTCTGCGACTTCATCGAGAACGCGGTCGAGCATCGCACCGGGGTCCTCGTCACGTTCCTCAACCCGTTCTACGCGCGCGCGACAGACCGCGATCCGCGGCTGGCGGCGACCGTCGACGAGTTCGACGTCGTCCAACCCGATGGATGGGGCGTGGTGTACGGAGCGCGATTGGCCGGCATCCATGCCGACGAGCGGATCGCGATCGAGGACGTCGAACGGACCGTGTTCGGATCGCTCGCCCGCCGCGGAGGAAGCGTGTTCCTGTTCGGATCGGAGCCAGGGATCGCGGAGGCCGCGGGCGCGACCCTTGAGTCGCAGTTCCCAGGACTGCGCGTCGTCGGCACTCAGCACGGCTGGCTCGACGTCGAGCGCGGTCACCCGGGGCGTCTCGACCCCGACGACGCACGCCGCGTCATGGACGACGCTGTTCGGTCGGGCGCCGACATTCTCATGGTCGGTCTGCCGACGCCGCTCCAACAGGAATGGGCTCGCGACTTCGGCCGCGATCGCGGCGTTCCCGTGGTCATGACGGTCGGCGCGTACTTCGACAAGCTCGCCGAGGGCCTGGACTGGTATCCGAGGTGGATGGAGCGGCTGCGGCTCGGGTGGACGTATCGCGTCTACCGGGAACCGCGTCGGCTGCTCGGCCGGTACACGATCGGATCCGCCCAATTCGCACGCCTCGTCACCCGCGAGGCGATCAGGGCCCGCAGGAGGGCGAGATGAGCGTTGAGCACATCGCACGCGGTCGCGTCTACGCATTCGACGTCGATGCGCTCGAGGAGACGGTCGCCCACAACGGCATCGGGTCGGTCCTCGCCAAACGGGTCCTCGAACGCGAGTCAGCGTCGCTGCGCTTCGTCGATCTCGTCGAGGTCCCGCCGGGTTCGACGATCGGTCGGCACCGTCACGGCGCCGACCAGGAGCTCTACATCGCGATCAGCGGTCACAGCGTCATCGAACTCGACGGTCGCGAGACCCTCATGGGTCCGGGCGACGTCGCGATCAACCGATCGGGCGGCGTTCACGCGCTCACCGTCATCGGCGACGAGCCGTTCCGCATGGTCGTGGTCTGCACCGGTCCCGACGCCGAGTGGCCCGATCAGGAGCTATGAGACACGCAGCCCTCGGGTCTGTAGTGACGTCATCGCGGCTTCGACGACGTCCGCGCTGATCGCATCGGTGTCGGCGAGGAACACCGCGTCGCCGATACCGGTCGGGATGGGCATCTCGAGCGCTCCGCCACGGTGCGCGACCGCTCCCGCGATCGCGGCCGGCATGCCATCGGCACGGCACCATCGCGTGGTGAGCGGAAGCCCGAGGTCGTCGAGCAGCCGGTGCACGCGGTCGGCGTCGCTCCGGTCGAGCAGCCCGGCGAGGACGGCGATCTCGCAGAACAGCGCCATGTCGACGGCGACCGCCTGCCCGTGGGTGAGGCGGAACCCGCTCGCCTCTTCGACCCACGGTGAGTAGGTGTGGCCGAAGTCCATCCGCCGGCGATACCCATGCCGCTCGAAGGGGTCGAGGCCGAGCTCGGTGAGCATGCCGTCGACGGCCCTCTCCAGCACCTCGAGCGCGGGGCCGGGTGGATCCTGGAAGGCGCTGTCGATGAGCGTCCGGCCCCAGTCCTCCAGCAGCTCGAAGAGCCGCGGGTCGCGCATGACGGCGACCTTGACGATCTCGGCGACCCCCGATCTGAGCGCCTCGGCCGACATCGAGACGAGCCAGCCCGGATCGCTGAAGACCGCGGTCGGTGGATGGAAGGTTCCCAGCCGGCTCTTGTGCCCACCGAAGTTGACCGCTCCCTTGATGCCGATGCCGGCGTCGATCTGTCCGACCAGGGTCGTCGGGAGGCAGACGTAGTCGACGCCGCGCCGATAGAGCGCCGCCGCGACGCTGACAAGATCGCAGCAGACACCGCCGCCGAACGCCATGATCACATCGCGGCGTCCGAGCCCGTGGGCCTGCGCTCGCTCGCAGAGACCGACGGCCGCATTGATCGACTTCGTCTCTTCGGTGACGGGCGCTATGACCAGGTCGACGTCGGCTCCCGCGTCGCGCAGGAAGGTGTCGAGTCGACCCTTACCGTGCAGGATCCAGGGAGTGTGCGTCGTGACAAGCAAGACTCGACGGCCTCCAACAAGGTCGGCGAGTCTTCGAGATGCGTCGCTGTCGGCGCCGACTCCGACACTCGTTGTCGCGGACTGCGACCGTAGAAGACCGACCTCGAAGAGGACGTCATAGCCGCCCTCGGTTATCCACGACAGAGAGTGTGGTTTCGGCATCGAAGCCTGCCTTTACGCCGTCGGCCACCATTACCCTAATGCGGTGCGAGCCGGAGTGAGCTCGATTCGCGAGACTGCCTTAATCGAGGCAGGAGGCACCGGCGTTCGCCTTGCGGTCGCCGGTCCCGAGGGCCCGTCCGGCATCCGGCGGATCATGTTTCCTGCCGACGGATCACTGGTGTCGACCGCTGCGACCCTCGACCTCATCGTCGCGACAGCGGTCGACGTCCTGGGACAGTCGCCGACCCGTGCTGTGGTCGCCTGGCCGGGCCCGGTCTCTCCGGACGGAACAGCCCTGGCGACGCCGACGGTGAGCGGAGGGATCGAGCGACTCGATGTCGGCCCGGAGCTCAGCCGCCGCCTCGACAACGCCGACGTCCATGTCATCAACGACCTCACCGCAGCCGGGCTGGCACTTGCCGCCGGCGGCCTGCACGACTTCGCGGTCATCACCGTGGGCTCTGGAATCGGCCACAAGGTCTTCGCCGGCGGCAAGCCGGTCGTCGGGCCGGGCGGACGCGGCGGCGAGCTCGGCCATCTCGTCGTCGATTGGTCGCCGACGGCAGCCGCCTGCGACTGCGGCGGGCGGGGTCATCTCGGTGCGATGGCGAGCGGCCGGGCGATCGTCGACTCGGTGGTGGCGCTGTGGGACGGCGAGCACGCCGCACCCGGGCATCGCGACGATCGAGGAGCGGAGGTGGCCGCTGCACTCCGAGCCGGTGACGAGGCCGTGATGACGGTCGTGGCCGATCGAGCCCGACGGCTCGGCTGGGGCCTCGCCACGCTGCACGTGGGTGTCGGCGTCGAGACATTCGTCCTGGTCGGCGGCTTCGCGCCCGCGGCAGGTGAGTTCTTCAGGGCCGAGGTCGTGCGCGGCGCCGCGGAGTCCTGCTGGAACCTCGGCTTCGACTGGGACGGTGCGGTCCTCGTCAGCGAGCCCGACGACGCACCAGGGCTCGCGGGTGCGTGGCTCGCTGCCCAGAGTCTGGGGTGGACATGACCGAGGTCGAACGCAACAGCCCGCGACCGGTGCCTCCGCAATGGCGCCGTGTTCCCGACGACGTCATCCGGATTGCTGTGATCGGCGGCAGCACGCCGTTCGCCAGCCGGCTGCTCGAAGCGATGGCCAACGGCCTCGGAACCGGCGGAGCGGACGTCACGTGGGACCTGCGCCTGCTCGGCCGCGACGAGACAGTGCTCGCGCTGATGGCCGCACATGCGCGCGCCATCCTCGGCGAGCCGCATCGCGTGACAGCCACGCCAGACGTCGGGCAGGCGCTCGACGGGTGCGCCGTCGTGATCGTCCAACCGCGAATAGGTGGCCTGACCGAGAGAGCGATCGACGAGGATCTCGGCGAGGCGGTCGGCGCGCCGGCGGACGAGGGGCTGGGCCCCGGGGGCGCCCGAGCGGCGATCCGGGCGGCGCCCGCGATGCGGGCGCTTGCGCACGACCTCCAGGTCCATTGCCCAGGCGCGTTCGTCATCGCATTCACAAATCCGCTGTCGGTGACCGTGTCCGTGCTGCACGGGGCCGGAGCCGTCTCGGCCGGGGTGTGCGAGCTCCCGCTCGTCACTGCCTATGCGATCGCCGACCGGCTCGGAGTCGACCACCACCGCCTGTCGTGGCAGTTCACGGGCTTGAGCCATCGCGGCTTCATCCACGACGTGGAGGTCGACGGCGAGTCGCGGCTCAGCGAGCTCGTCGATTCCCTTCGGTCGGACGGCGCCTCCGTGGGAGGAATCGGCGCCGACGTGATCGCAGCCTTCGGCGCTGTCCCGTTGAAGTACCACGCGATGTTGTCCGGAGCGAGCCGCCCATCATCGGGACGCGCTCGCGCGCTGCAGTCGATCAGGGACGAGGCGATCGCGCAGCTCGCGAGCGACCCGAGCACGCCGCCGCCGGTTCTCGCCCAGCGCTCGATGCCCTGGTACGACGAAGCCGTGCTGCCGGTCGTCGCGGCGCTCGCAGGACGACCCCTACGCGAGACACCTCCGCACGTGCTCGATCTGATGTGCGACGACGGTCTGGTGCACGAGCTCGTCGCAGAGCTCACGCCCGGAGCCGTCACGGCTCGCCCTCCGACTCCTCCGGCGGACGCGGAGGTTCGCAGGTGGCTTCACCTGTTCTACGAGCACGAGCGCCTGACGACGGACTTCCTCAGCACGCCCACGCTCGACGGCCTGACCGCCATGCTGGCGGCCGACCCGGCGACCCCCGAATCAGCGGTCGATGCCGTGACCGCGGCGCTGGCGCCCGACGTCGCCCGGCTCGCCGACAACCCCGTCGCTCAGCACTGGTTGCGGGCGTAGTCGGCCATCTCGGCGACGGACCGCTCGAGAGGGATCTGCGGCGACGCCCCCAGCTCGGCGATCGCCGCTGGGTCGGCCCGCAGCGCGGCCGCCCCCATCGGACGGGCCTCCGACTCGATGACGTCAACCTTCCCGGCGAGGCCGGCTGCCTCGAGTTGTAGCCGTACGAGATCGCGCATGCGAAGAAGGCGCCCCGTGCCGACGTCGATGATCCGTAGAGGCCCCTCGGCAGGCAGCCGGTCGAATGCAGTCGCAGGTGCCGAGGCGACCGCGGTCAATGCGTCGGCAGCGTCGCGGACGTCGATGAGGTCGCGCTCGGCCTCGAGCGATCCGACGCGTACCTCGCCGATGTCGCGGCCCTCCATGAGGGCGAGCTCCAATGCGATCCGGCCGGGTAAGTGGCGGTCCTGAAGGCCGGGGCCGATGAGGTTGAAGACCCGTCCCGACGCAGCCGCAAGCCCGCTCGCGGTGCACTCTGCAGCGACCGCGAGCTCTGCGGCGCGCTTCGTCACGGCATAGGGCTCTGGATCGGCGCGCGACGCGTCGGACGTCGACGACAGCCCGTAGACGGAGCCGCTCGACACGTTGACGAACCGAGCTTCGGGCACCAGGTCGCTGACCGCCCGCGCGAGAGCCGCCGTCGCAAGCACATTCGCGGCCACCAGCTCCGGAAGCGGCTGGTCGCGAAGCGCGGCGGCGCTGTGGATGACAAGCCCCGGTCGGACATCGCGCACCGTGCTCCGCACAGCATCGGGGTCCGTGAGATCGAGGCGGAGATACGACCAGCCCGGGTGACCCGCGAGTCCGCGCAAGTCAGGCGACAGAGCCGCCCGCGCTGCCGGGATGACGTGATGGGCATACGTGAAGTGGTCCACGTCGAACGCCGACCGGCCGACTCCGACGACCCGGCCCTCGGGGTGCCGACGCAGCCACGACATGGCGACATGGCGTCCGAGAAATCCCTGAGCACCCGTCAGCAGCAGGGTCTGCTCCGCCCCGTCTGCCCCCGACATCAGATCGACAGCCGACGAGCGGCGACGACCTCGCGAAGCCCAGCGCTGACGTCGGTCCGCGGTGTCCAGCCGAGCAACTCCTGAGCACGCGCGCAGCTGCCGACCAGCCGGACGGGATCAGACCACTCCGGCCGAGCCCCCGTGAGGACCTCCGATGGCAACGGGGCGGGGCGGGCGGGACGCTCGGCGATCTCGGCCTCACGCCCGGCCGCCGCAAGAGCGGCGCGTGCGAGTTCGAGCACCGAGGTGCCTTGCCCCGTCGCGGCGTTGATCGCCACCGCTCGTCCGGCGAGATCGTCGATCGGCGTCGTCGCCGCGCGCACGAGGAGGTCTCCGACGTCGTCGACGTACGTGAGGTCGCGGACGCGTTCGAGATCGTTCATGACCACCGGAGAACCGTCGTCCTGCAGCGCCTGGCCGACCGCGATCCCGACGAGGCTCCAGGGCGGCGACGCGGGGCCGTAGACCGCGAAGGGCCGGATCACGACGACTTCGAGCCCGTGCACCTGCGCGAGGACGCCAGCGACCCCTTCGGCGGCGAGCTTCGCCACGGCGTAGGGGCTGAGCGGCCGGGCCTCATGGTCTTCGACGACGACGTCGGCGCGCGGAATCCCGTAGATCTCCGCCGAGGAGACGACGACGACGCGCCGGACGTGACCCGAGCGTGCCGCTGCCTGCAGGAGGTTCGCGGTGCCGCCCGCGTGGGCCGCGAAGAACTCCGCCGGCCGGGCGAAGCTCTGGCCGACCGACGGTGGCCCGGCAAGGTGAATCAGCGACGAGGCTCCGTCTAAGAGTCGGTCTGCAGTGCCGGGGTCGTCGATAGCACCCCAGTCCCATCGACCCGGCCCGGGCGGCGCTGGAAGCCGCTGTGGCTCTGCTTCGTCGGGGCCGACGAGGCCGGCGTGCGCGATGTCGCCTGCCAGCAGGGCCGCGACCGTGGCGCGACCGATGAACCCGCCCGCTCCGGTGACGGCAACGAGTTCGGGGGCCATGAAAGCCTCCTTGGGGGAGCGGCGACAAGCGGGCCGAGTTTATCCTTCGTACGCCTGGCGCGAACCGCTTTCAGCTCTTTCAGGAGTTGCCATGACAGCCGACCCGACAGCCGATCCGACGGCGGGCTCCCCCGGCGTTGTCGGGGTCATCATGGCCGGCGGTCAAGGCACTCGCATGCAGGCCTCGGGCGAGCCGACGCCGAAGCCGTTGGTCTCCGTGCTCGGCTCGCCACTCGTCGAGCGCAACGTGATGTCGCTTCTCCGGTTCGGGATCGTCGACGTCCGGGTAGTGCTGGCGGCTGGGGCACGAGGAGCGGCGATCGCGGACTGGTGTGCGGGGCGGGGCACCGCTCTTGCAGATGCGGCCGGCGGCCGGCTCACCGCCATCGAGGAGCACGAGCCGCTCGGCAACTGCGGCGGACTCGCACTGGCGACCCGCGGCGACCGCGCCGACGCCCTACTGCTGTTCGCCGACAACCTCACCGATCTCGACCTGTCCGCACTCGTCCGAGCGCACCGCGACCGCGATGGCGCGCTGACCCTTGCCGTCCACGACGAGCCGTTCACGTTGCCCTACGGCGTCGTCGACGAGACGGACGGCGCGGTGACTGCCTACCGGGAGAAGCCAGCACTCGCGGTATCCGTCTCCAGTGGGCTGGCCGTCGTCTCGGCCGAGGCTCGCGATCAGCTGACGGGGCCAGCCGGCCTGTCTGACTTTGCGAACCGCTGTGTCGATGCCGGCCTCGCCGTCGTCACGCATCGGCACCGCGCCCGCTGGATTGACGTCAACGACACTCAAAAGATCGCCGCTGCCGAGGCCATCGTCCAGTCGGCGCCGGCGGAGTTCGAGCAGTTCTGGGCGACCGATGCCCTCGCACCGTCCATGCCGTCGGCTGAGGGGCCGGAGGTCTCCATCGACGACCTCGACGCTCGCGGACGATGCATCCGGATATCGACGTCGTCGGCGTCGCGAGAGGCAGTCAGCGCCGACGCGTGGCGGCGAGTTCGCGCATGGCAGTCAGCGCTGGCCCACGAGGCACCCGAATAGGCGCAAACCGCCGCGTCTGAGCACGGTCTGTGACGTCGACTCACCAATGCAGTGAACCTCCTCGGCAGCGGTGCGCGGCCTCGCTAGGGTCAGCCTGTCCGGGCGTGCGCGCACCCAACGCCGTGGTGGAGGGGAGCGCGTGATGGGTCGAGAGCGGACGCCTCGTCAGCCTCGCGTCGCCCGACAGCGGGTCGTTGCGAAAGCGCGGGTCGTGGTGATGACCGCCGACCTCTGCGTAGGACTCGTCGGGCTCGTGATCGCCGCGCTCGCACACGCTCCGGCAGCCGGCCTCGCCATGATCGTCTGGGCGGCGTCGATGGTTCTGCACACCTATCGCTGTGGGCGATTCGCCGACGTCGTCGACATCAGGACGTACGCCTGGCTCAACGGGCAGGTCATGCTTGCCGTGGTCGTCGCCGGCGTCCTACTCACCGATGCGAAGGGCTCCCAACGCGCGGCAGTCGCGATCGCCGTCGCTGCAACCGTGGGCATGGGTCTCAGATGGGCACTCGCACGCGCCAGAGTTCGCAGCCTCCTTGGTCTGGAGACACCGGAGACGGTCCTGCTCGTCGGCAACCAGGAGAGCGTGGCGCGAACCATCGCCGAGTGGTCCGGCTCCGCGCAGGTGCGCATTGCCGGCGTGTGCCTGTCGGGCACCGGCCGACTCCCCAGCGAGGTGGGCGATGTCCCAGTCGTCGGCCGGGTCCGCGATGTCGCCACCGAGGCGCGCTACCTCGGGGTCGACATCGTCGCCCTCCACGACGTCGAGAACCTCGGCGGGTACTCGCTCGCCGCTCTCCAATGGGCTCTCGAGGACCTCGGCGCGCAAACGTCTCTGATTACGCCGATGACCAACACCGCGGTCGGGCGGGCGCGCACCCGCCGCGTCGGCCGACGCGTGACGCTCGACGTGGTCTACAGCCGGCCCTGTGGCTTCGTCGCACACACCAAAGGCGCCATCGATCGGAGCCTGGGGCTCGTCGCGCTCATCATCGCCGCGCCCGTCATCGCCGTCTGTGCAGTCGTGGTCAAGGTGACGTCGTCTGGTCCCGCCTTCTTCACGCAGACGCGGGTTCGTGAGCACGGCCGCGAGTTCCCCATGTACAAGCTGCGGACGATGACGACGGACGCCGAGGACCGGCTCGAGGAGCTGCTGCCCCTCAACATCGTCGGCGGCGACGGCATGTTCAAGATGGTCACGGATCCACGGGTGACGCGCGTCGGCGCCTGGATGCGCCGGCTGTCGCTCGACGAGCTCCCCCAGCTGTGGAACGTCGTTCGCGGCGACATGTCGCTGATCGGCCCGCGCCCGGGAACCCCCGACGAGGTCGCGACCTACGACGAGCTCGCGTTCCGACGCCTTGCCGTCAAGCCGGGGCTGACTGGTCTATGGCAGGTGAGCGGCCGGTCGAACCTGACCTGGGACGAGACCATTCGGATCGACCAGTTCTACGTCGACAACTGGCTCCCCCGACGCGACGTGGCCATTGCCCTGCGCACTGTCAAGGCCCTGGTCACGAAGGAAGGCGCCTACTGAGACGTGCACCCACGTCGGCTGGGTCGTCGGCTGGTTGTCGGCGGGTCGTCAGCCGCGCAGCCACAGTCGAAGGCCGGTCCACCACCAGCGCGCTCGGCTCGTCGCGGCTCGAAGCCACTTCGCGGCGTTCGGCTCGTCTTCCCGGTGCACGGCAGGAGGACGCCGAACGGGCGAGCCGATCACGCGGACCTGACCCGGCTGGACGTACCGCCGGTTCATCAGCCCGATCGCGACGAACACGGTGAACATCGGAGACTCCAACGAGTCGTACACGAACGAGAACACCAGCCCCATCACGATGACCGTGCAGCCGATGAGGGCGACGGGGTCGGAGCTCCCGATGAACCGGGTGAACTGCGCCGCCATGAAGCTCAGGAAAAGGATCGTTCCGACCACGCCCGTCGTGAAGATGAGGCGCCACATATAGCCCTGCGTTCCCAACGTGGGCGCAGCGCACTGATGACAGCTCGGCGTCTCGCCGCCGGCAATGGAGGTGAAGCTTCCGGTGACCTCTCTCGTGTCGCCGAATCCGAGCAGCGGCGATCCGTTGAGCGTCTTCTCCACTACTTGGCTGGCGACAGTGCCGCGGCGCGCGTCGCTGTCGGGGGTCTGGACACGTAGCACCGCCCTGTCGTAGAGCGGGCTGGAGACGAAGATGAAACCGCCGAGGACGAGCAGGCCGATGGAGACCTGCAGGGCCCGCGTGCGGCCCAGCATCGCCAGCCGAATGGCGACCAGCGCCAGTCCGACGCCGAGCCCGATCCACAGCCCGCGGTTCAACGACAACGTCACCGGGATGACCGACACCGCGAGGATCGCCGCGCCGACGGGCCGGCGCCATCCGGCGCCCTTGCCCATCCAGGTCGCGATGAAGAACGGCAGGAACAGCCCGAGGTTGTTGCCCCACGCGTTGGGAAAGGCGAACGGCGCCATCGGCCGTCCCTGCTCGAAGCCGAGAAACCCGCTCTGCAGGATGATCGTCGGATGGATGAGCGAGTGCAGGAAGCCTGTGCTCGGAACGTGCACCACCAGCTCGAGCGCCGACGGGAAGTCGAGATGTGGGAAGAGCAGACCGGCGAGCCCGCCCGCCGTCGTGTACACGAACATCCAGCCGAGCAGCCGCATGACCCGCTCGGTCGGCAGGTCCTCTTCCGCGATGTTGAGGACGTACAGGCACGTGACGGTGATTCCGGCGTACCAGAGAGTTCGGTAGACGTAGTACACAAGCCGCCCAGTGCCGATGATGGGGACTGTGCCGGCCGGCTCGACCCACAGCAGGCCGAGTCCCGAGATCACGACGACGAGAAACAGCATCCACAGGCCGAACGCCATCGGCGCGTACACCGGTCTGCGGCGCAGGAGCTCCATCCCCATCAGGGCCGCCGCCCCGAGGAACACGAAGTGGCTGACGCCCAGCAGCCACCAGATCGGGAAGAACAGGTAGAGCATCGTCAGCGGCCATCCCGCCGGGACGAGGCGCGGGAATCCGCCCGGCCGAGTGGCGATGCCGCCGCCGTGGGTCGTCGTGACAACGGGCGATCGGGTCACGGGTCTGACGGCCAGTTCCAGCGACGGCGCAGATCGACGTCGAACAAGGACTCGACCGCCGCGATCTCGTCCCGCAGCGCGGAGCGGATGTAGGCGGCGTCCTCGTCGGCGACCGCCGGCCTCTCCTTCAGAGGGGCGTAGAGCAGGCGCTGGACGCGTTGCGAGCGCTTGACTCTGCCGACCAGTTCCGCGCCGTCATGGACGCGAACCCACGCAGCCGCATCGCGGATGATCCGGGCGACGATGGGTGACCGGGCCTTGCTGGCGGGCAGACGCACGCCAAGAAGCTCGTCGCTGAGCTCTTGCGGCTCGAGGCCCAGCCACGACAGCAGCGCGGAGAAGAACGACTGCGGATCCTCCACCAGGTCGTCGAAGAGGCCGAGATAGATCCGGTCGCGGCCGAACACGTCGATGAAGCGCGTGAGAGCCGAGCCGTACCGACTGTGGTCGAGGAGGATCGGACGGGTCGCCAGCGCCTCGCCGAACGAGCCTGGCTCCTCGCCGATCCGGATCATGTACAGATACGACGACAGAGCCCGCTCCACCGGATCGCGGAGGTTCACCATGAAGCGCGGGTCTGGAAGCACCTCGGCCATCCGAGCCGGCGCACGCTCCTCGAACATGTAGTCCTGGCACACCTCGCCGACGATCGGCTGGTCGCCTGCCTTGGCGAAATGCGCGGCGTACCAGTCGAGGCCCTTGTCGAAGTACCGATCGAAGTAGTACAGGTCCTTGGCCGGCGACATGAAGACCTGAGGGTGCGTGATGAGCGCCTCGTGCAGCCAAGACGAGCCGGCCTTGTCGGGGCCGACGTAGATGAAGTTCGGAAGGCGCGTCTCACTCCGCACGGCGCCGCCTGTCGATGCCTACGTGATCCCGCGGCCCAGCCGCCGGGTCATGGAGAGGAGTCGCAGCGGGTCGATGCGCGTCGACGCCTGGATGATCGTCAGCCAGCCGAAGGGCGCGAACGGCCAGCGGGCCAACGCCTTGCCGGCGAGCGCGTAGGCCGTGCGTCGCTCCCCCATCGTCGCGTGCGCGAACGCGATCGTGCCGAGCAGCCGGGCATAGCCCGCGCGGCTCTCGGCGATCTCCGGGTGAACGCGGAGGATGTAGGTCAACGCGGCGACGATGACCTTGGCGCGCTCGCGGAACCACGACGGGGTGTACTTGCGAATGGAGGCCAGCGGCGTGTTGACCACGCCGATCTTGCCGTCGGCTGCCGCACGAAGCAGGAACTCGTAGTCCTCGCCGTAGCTTCCCGGCAGCTGCTCGTCGTAGCCGCCGACCCGATCGAACAGGTCGCGGCGCATCAGCATCGTCGAGGAGTGCAACTCCTTCCGACGCGAACGCAGGAGGGCCTCGCGCGACACGACGGCCCGGTCGCCGGGCCACTCGACGGTCCGGGACTCCGTCATCAGCAGCCTTATCCCCGCGCCGACGACGACCAGGTCGGGATCGGCGACCATCCGCGCCATTTGGAGGCGCAGCTTCTCCGGGTCCCAGAAGTCGTCGTCGTCGCAGGACGCGACGAAGTCCGCCGACGTGCGGTCAAGACCGGTGTTGCGCGAGCCGGCCAGGCCCTCGGTGTGGGTGTTGGTCAGCACGGTGACACGTCGCCCAGGCACAGCAAGGCGCGTCAACTCGTGCTGCGGCTCTTCGTGGTCGTGGACCACGAGAATGTCGAGATCGCCCCGATAGTCCTGGCGAACGACTGACTCGACCGCTTGGCGAACGAGCGTCTCCCGGCCGCGCGTCGGTATGACGACGCAGACGGTCGGCCACCCGGCGTCCATCGCGAGTGTTGCCTCGTGGTCCTGCGTCAGCGCCACGGGCACCTCCCCTCGGCGGCACAGGGCGGTCATGCCTGCGCCGCGAGCGTAGATCTCCCGGGCGGGTCCGCGTCGGATAATCGCGATCACCGCCGTCACGACGGGCGGCGTAGGCAGCCGCTGCGCACCCACGGTCCGCAACCGGCCACTCTGTGCAAGTCGCGGGCGCCGCTTGTGCGACGAAATAAACTAGCCCTCTCGACGTGGAGGGGAGGCTCGGCCGTCGACGATGGACGCTTGGCAAATTGGTCGCAGGGGCTTTCTCACGCTCGCCGGTGCGAGCGTGCTCGCGGCGTGCAGCGGATCAAAGCCGACCACGCCGGTCCCGTCCGTGACGCCGACCGATCTGTCGCCGACGGAGTTCCCGACCGATCGGGTCTTCTACGGCTCGAGCTCGCCCGTGGCGAAGCTGCGCGGACTCGAGGAGTCGATCGGCGAGCCGCTCCCGTGCTACCGCTCTTTCTTCGACTCGGGTGAGCCGGGAGCACTGCATGCGCGCGTGAGCAACGACGCCGTCGAGGGTCGGCTCAGCATCGCGTCCATCAAACCCCCGGGGCCGTGGGCTGACGCGGCCGGCGACAGCGGTTGGATCGAGACAGTCCTCGGCCCGCTCGGCGACATCGGAGTTCCGATGTTCCTCGCCGTGCACCACGAGCCCGAGGGCGAGGCAAAGGCGTACGGCACACCGGCCGACTTCCGCCTGCTGCAGCTGTCGGTGATGAAGGCGGCGTCGACGCTCGCGCCGACGGCGACCATCGTGCCGATCCTCGGCTCGTGGTCGTTCGACACCCGCACGAGTCGCGAGCCGGCGGAGTGGAACGTCCCGGAGGCGACGGTCTACGGCGTCGACATCTACAACCCGTGGTCGCCGACCAACGGCAAGCAGTGGATCCCCTTCGGCGACAAGCTGGCGCTCGCGCACGACCAGGCAGCCGGACGTCCGATGCTGGTCGGCGAGTACGGCTGCCGGTCGGACCCGGCACAACCCGGTCGCGCAGCGTCGTGGATGCGTGACGCCTTCACCGACGCCCTCGCCTCCGACGTCGTGGCGATGGCCTACTTCAACTCCGACCGCAACAGCCCAGACGGCACGTGGGAGCTCGACGCCGAGACCTTCCCCGTCTTCCGCGATCTCCTCCACGCTCCCGAGGTGAAGCGGCTCTCGCCCGGCACCTGATCGCCGGGCCGGCCCGTAGCTCCCGACGTGCACCAACAGCCCCTCAACTAGCCCATCGACTAGCCCCTCGAGACCTGCAGAAAAGGTTCCCTTGAAGTTGCACGAAGGGTTGCGGGGCAACTCCGCCGAGTGGTCGGAGGTCGCACCGGCGCTCCCCTCGCGGGCGCGGAGGGCATACGCTCGCTCTGCTGGCCAGATGATCGGAGACCGAAATGACACAGACACCGCCTTACCAGGTGACCGACCCCGCCACTGGCGATGTGGTCGAGTCGTTCCCGCATGCGACCGACGCCGAGGTCGAGGCCGCCATAGCCGGCTCCGTCGCGGCGTACGCGACGTGGAAGGCCACCTCAGTCGACGAGCGTGCGGCGATCGTGAAGCGAGCCGCGGAGCTCTTCGCCGAACGAGCGACCGAACTCGGCGAGATCATCACGAAGGAGATGGGCAAGCGCCCGGCGCAGGCCTCCGGCGAAGCCGAGTACTGCGGCGAGATCTTCGAGTACTACGCAGACAACGGACCTGAGCTCATCGCCGACAAGCCACTGCCCGGCCACGACGGCGCGCGGGTCGAGTATTTGCCCGTCGGCACGATCCTCGGCGTCATGCCGTGGAACTACCCGTACTACCAGGTCGCCCGCTTCGCAGCGCCGAACCTGATCGTCGGCAACACCGTCATCCTCAAGCACGCCGAGAACTGTCCGACTTCCGCGCTCGCCATCGCGCAGATCCTCAAGGACGCGGGCGTCCCCGACGGCGTCTACACGAATCTGTTCGCGACACACGAGCAGGTCGCCGACATGCTCGCCGACCCGCGCGTGCGCGGCGTCTCGCTGACTGGCTCCGAGCGGGCCGGCACGGCGGTCGCCGAGGCAGCCGGCCGCAACCTCAAGAAGGTCGTCCTCGAGCTCGGCGGCTCCGACCCGTACATCATCCTCGACACCGCCGACGTCGACGCTGCGGCGGAGACCGCGTGGGAGACCCGCATGGAGAACGTCGGCCAGGCGTGCAACTCCAACAAACGGATGATCGTGATGAACGACGTCTTCGACGACTTCGTCGCGGGCCTCACCAAGCGCGCTGCCGACCTCAGCCCGCGCGAGGCAGGCGACGACTCCGACGACAAGTACTCGCCGATGGTGTCGCGCAGGGCAGCAGAAGGCCTGCTGTCCCAGATCGAGGACGCCGTGTCGAAGGGCGCCACCCTCCACGTCGGCGGCACGATCGTCGCCGACAAGGGCGCGTACTTTGCGCCGGCCGTGCTCACCGGCGTGACTCCCGACATGCGGGCGTTCAAGGAGGAGCTCTTCGGTCCGGTGGCGGTGGTCTACCGGGTCAACTCCGACGAGGAGGCCGTCGACCTCGCGAACGCCGTCGACTACGGTCTCGGCGGCGCCGTCTGGAGCACTGACGAGGAACGCGCGATCAAGGTCGCCGAGCAGCTCGACGTCGGCATGGCCAACGTCAACACGCCCGCCGGCGAGGGCGCGGACGTTCCCTTCGGTGGCACCAAGCGCTCCGGCTTCGGTCGGGAGCTCGGTCCTCTCGGTATCGACGAGTTCGTCAACAAGCGGCTCTTCTACGTTCAGCGCTGATTGCGGACAGGCCGCCCCGAGCACCGTGCAGTCGATCGACGCGGCTGCCGCTGTGCTCGCACCCTTACTCCAGGTGCTCGTCGCACGATCGGATTGACGCGGCGACATGACGCGCCTCGACACCCGTTGGCGATGCGCGTATACGTCGTCGGGGGACGATGATCGTCGTCTCTTGCGGAGTCAATGTCAGGGGCGTGCCCGTGAAGACCCATTCGAAGCGCGCGCGGTTCACGGCGACGCGGGTGGCGGTCGCCGCCGCAGGACTCTGCCTGGTGTCGGCGTCGATGGCTGCGACTCCGACCAACGCGGCGACGAGCGCGTCGCCGATGGCGTTCGGGATCTTCCCGGGCAGCGCGACGAGCAAGGCCCTGCAGAGCATCGAGACGTCGATGGGACGGTCGGCGGCGTACGTGCGGGTGTACCGCTCGTGGGACGACACGTTCCCCGACAGCAACATCACCGCGATCCGCGCGAGCGGGCACACGCTGTTCTTGTCGATCAAGGCAAGGCTCGCGAGCGGGCAGAACGTCTCGTGGCAGCAGATCGCCGACGCTCAGCCGGGCAGCTCGCTCTACGCGAACATGGTGCGCTGGGCGACGGCGATCAAGGCGTACGGGATGCCGATGTTCGTCTCGTTCAACCATGAGCCCGACACGTCGAACTCGCAGCCCAGCGGCACTGCGGCGCAGTTTGTGCTGGCGTGGCAGAAGTGGGTGACGGTGATGCGCGCTCAGGGCGTGACGAATGCGCGCTTCGCGTGGACCGTGGCCGTGCGAAACTTCTCGGTCGCGCCGTCGAACAAGAAGTACGCGCCGAAGTATTACCCCGGCGACGCGTGGGTCGACGACATCTCCGTCGACGCCTACAACATGTACTGCCTGCAGAAGAACGGCCAGCCGTC
>DATIOH010000150.1:0-4312 GCA_035473375.1 Nocardioidaceae bacterium
TCGATCTGGTCGTCGAGCGTCGGCCCCGCGAGGTCGTGTCGCACGGCCTTCTCCCAGGACACGCTGTGTCCAGGTGTGCCGCGTCCGTCGATGACGAGGACCGCGAAACCCTGGTCGGCGAACCACTGCGTCAAGAGTTGCATCCGCAGGCTGCAGAGAACAGTGGGGACGACCGGACCGGCGTACGAGGCGATGAGCACCGGCAGCAGCCCGTCTCCGTCTGCGTAGCCGGACGGTAGCTGGACGACCGTCGGAATGCGCCGATCGCCGAGCTCGACGAGTTCGAAGCGTGGCGCGAATCCGGGCTCGACCGCGTGCGAGTCGACCTGGACGATCGGTCGGTCGTCTCGCAGCACTCGAGTGACCTGCGCGGAGGATGTCAGGGTCGCCGACGTCAGGACGGTGAGGCCTCCGCCGCACACGGCGTTGTGCTCGCCGGGCTCGTCCGACAGCCGCTGCGGCGGCCGGCCGCGGTCGTCGACGGCGACCCGGTAGACGTGCGTCTCGCCGATCTCGGTGTCCGACGACGCGACCCCAGACGAAGCGACGAAGACGACGGCGTCGTCGCTCGCGTCGACGACGGCCCGGATGTGGAGGTCTGCTCCCGTGAGCACCGTGCCGTCGATGACGAGCCGTCGAACGTCGTCGGCGTCCTCGACGTGGACCAATCGACCGTCGGGCGTCCACCGAGGAGCGCCGTCGACTCGCTCGACCCACGCGTCGTCGTGCTGCTCGAGTATCGGGGTCGTCGCGCCCGTCTCGACGTCGACCGAGAGCGCCGCCGCGGTCGCCTGGTCTCGCGACATGACGTAGACCAGCGGTGGCATCGAATTGCTCCAGGCGACGTCGACGACGTACGGCAAAGCGTCGCGATCCCAGTCGACCTCGACGGCGCGGCCGTCGAGATCGACGATCGAGAGTCGAACGTCCGCGTTGGGAGTGCCGGCCGCCGGGTAGCGGATCGATCGCGACTCAGCGGCTGGATCGCTCGGATCTGAGATCCACCACTGCCCGACCGCAGACTCGTCCACGCGCTCGACGAGCAGCCTGTTGCCTGCTGGCGACCACCAGTGTCCGCGGAACCGTCGAAACTCCTCGGCCGCGATGAAGTCGGCCAAACCGAACGTGACGTTGTCGCCGTCGGGCGTGGCGATGGCTCGGTCGTCGGCGCCGTCTGCCGCGACGACCCGCAGCTCCCCGGAGCAGACATAGGCGATCGTGCTGCCGTCGCGAGAGAGCCGGGGATCGGCGACCGGCGTCCGCGTGGTGATCTCGCGGGTTGTTCCGTTGACGAGATCGGCGGTGAACAGCCGTCCCGACATCGCGAACGCCGCCGTTCGCACTGCCTCGTCGGTGGAGTAGGCGACGATGCCGGCTGCGCTCTCGCGGATCCGTTCGCGGCGTGCCCGCTCGTCGGCCGACAGGCTCTCGTCACCCTCGACCAACAGTGTCGTCGGGTCGACGATCTCCCGCTCTTCGCACTCGTCGCCGGCGATGTCGAGCGACCACAGATGCAGCCGGGCGTCGGTTCCGGACGCCGATCGCAGGAACACGACGCGGTGTCCGCCGGGGGCGATGGCGAACGACCGCGGATTGCCGAGCGTGAAGTGCTGCGTTCGCGAGTACAGCAGCGGAAACGAGTCGTCGACGGCCATGGCTCAGGAAATCACACCCATCCAGGTGTGTATGTCTGCGGCAACGCACCTTGCGTCGCGTCCGCAGAGAGTGACGGAGACGTCATGTGCTGAACCGCCGTTCAACGTCTTCTCGGCTGCCCGTGACGCACTGTCATTGCCCGATCGAAATCATGATCAGGAATAGCTATATACCGATGGCCTGGCTCTTTCGTAGCGTCGGTTTAACGGTCGATTGCGGCCAATACGGGCTACTCGGAGTTCGCCGGTCAAAGGGGTCACTATGAAATCGCGCCGCGGAAAAATCCTGTCCAGGACCATCGCACTCGGAGCGCCGCTCGTCGTCGTCGCCGCACTGGTGAATCCGTTGCAGGCATCGGCCGCATCGACCGATGTCGTCATCAACGAACTGATGTACAACCCTGCAACGGGCAACGACGGCGATGAGTTCCTCGAGCTTTACAACCAAGGCTCGGCGCCGGTCGACCTGTCGGGATGGTCGTTCAGCGGGATCACCCTGACGTTCGCTGCCGGGACGACGATCGCCGGCAACGGCTACGTGGTCGTCAGCAAGGACGCGGCTCGGTACCAAGTGACATACGGCGGCACCCCGAACGCGGTCTACACCGGCAGCCTGTCCAATGGCGGCGAGGCGATCACCCTCAAGGACGCAACTGCAGCAGTCATCGACACAGTCACGTACTCCGACCGAGCACCATGGCCGGGCACCCCTGACGGCCAAGGAGACTCCCTCGAACTCGTCGATCCGACTGCCGACAACACCGACTACCTCGACTGGGCCGGATCGACCGCAGCGCTCGGATACACGCCTCGAGCGCAGAATTCCGTCCGCAGGTCTGGCGGGGTCGGGCCGCGTATCACCGCGGTCTCTGCCTCGCCGACGGCACCGGCGCCAAACCAGGCGGTGACGGTGACGGCGACGGTGACGGGCCAGACCAGCGCACCGGTGGTTCGCTACCGCATCGACTTCAACGCCGAGCAGACGATCGCCATGACCAACGCGGGCGGCGACACCTACACGGCCAATGTTCCCGGGGCCGCCGCAGGGCACCTGATCCGGTATCGGGTCGCCGCGACGAACTCCGCGAGCACGTCACTTGTCCCGCGGACTGACGACACCACCGTCTACCAAGGCGTCGTGGTGCCGAGCGGGATCAGCAGCCCGATCCGGATGCTCGAGTGGTTCATCTCCGACGCGGACTACAACACGATCACCGCGAGCCCGACCGCCGACATCATTCGCAAGGCGGCGATTGCCTACAACGGCACGGTCATCGACAACGTCTCGGTCAACATCCGCGGAGCCAACTCGCAGTCGTCTCCAAAGCCGAACTGGAAGTTCGAGCTTCCGCACAATTACTCCATCGACTTCGGGCTCGTCGAGCCGGTCGACGAGTTCGCGATGCAAGGCGACTGGAGCGACAAGTCGCACGGCCGGCCGATGCTGGCGTGGGACGCGTACAAGAGGGCCGGCGTCATCTCGAGCACGGCGGAGCAGCTGTTCCCGATGCGGACGCAGCGCAATGCCCAGTTCCAGGGCTTCTACACCTATCTCGATCTGTTCGACGGCACCTGGAGGGATCGCGAGGGCTACTCGGGGACCACCCAGTTCTTCAAGTCGGAGACGGGTGCCTTCGACCCCAACCGTCCGATCGCCGTGCGCTTCGAGAAGAAGAACCCCGAAGACACGGACTTCTCGCCGCTGCAGTCCTTCCTGTCGGGCATCGCCCTGACGGGCAACGCGCAGCGCGACTACCTGCTTGGCAATCTGGACATCCCGCAGGTGATCAACATGCTCGCCGTCACGGCGATCGTCGACCACGAGGACTTCTCCTCGAAGAACTTCTACTTCGCGCTACGGCCCGAGACAGGTCGTTGGTCGATGATCCCGTGGGACCTCGACCACACCTGGGGCAACGGCTGCTGCGGCGTCAACAGCACCTATGTGACGCCGGCTGAGACGGGCGACCGGACCAACGACTTGGCCCGCGCCGTGCTGGCCGTGCCGCAATGGCGCGAAATGTACTTCCGCCGGCTGCGGACGCTCGTCAACGACATCCTCGCGCCGGCCCGGATGGAGGCGTTGTACGACGCCTACATGGGCCCGGCTCAGCCCGTGACCGTGCAGGACTACGCTGCATGGCCGTACACCGGCTCGCCGACGTACGCGAGCATGCGCACCCAGCTGTTCAACGCCCTGCAGGCGCGCCGCAACGTGTTCGCGAACGACTCGCGGGTGCCGAGCAGCCAGCCGGCGTCGCCGAACATCGTCATCAACGAGATTCAGCACTCTCCGACTGGCGGCACCGGCGCTGAGTTCCTCGAGCTGTCCAACCCGAACTCGACGGCGATCGACATCTCCGGCTGGACCATCTCTGACGGCATCTCGCTGACGGTTCAGCCCGGCACGGTGATCCCGGCCAACGGCACGATGACGTTCGTCTCCAACGACCTGACGTTCAAGTCGACCTACGGCAGCACGGTGTTCGTCGGCGGCCGCTTCACCGGTGACCTCGCCGCGAGCGAGACGCTCACGCTGCTGCGTGCCGACGGCTCGACCGCTGACGCCGTCACCTACGGCGGCGCGGGCTGGCCGGTGCCGACGGCTGGACAGTCGCTCGAGCTGACCAATCCGGCGGCGGACAACAACGACCCAG
>DATIOH010000151.1:0-8575 GCA_035473375.1 Nocardioidaceae bacterium
GGACTCCATGACTCGCACGCGTGCCTTCTCTCTGCTGATCGTCGCTGTCGCTGCGACGGTCGTCGCGGCCGGCGCCGTCGCGAACCCGTCGACCGGCGCCGACAGTACGAGGCGTGCAGCCGCTGCGCAGCCGTCGCTCGACGAGAGCTTCGGCGCGCTGGTGGCGACCGTGCAGAAGCCGCCGCGTCCGGTACTCGGGACCGACAAGCGGCGCCACTTGGTCTACGAGATCGGTCTCGTCAACACGGCGCCGCTGACCCAGGTCATCGACTCCGTCGAGGTCATCGACCCGGCTCGTGAGAAGGTGCTGGTCGCGTTCGACGACCCAGCCGAGATCACCGGCATCATGACCACGTCGACCACCTCCGGTGCGGGCGTCGACGAGCTGGGCCCGAACGAGGCCGGCATGCTGTTCATCAACGTCGAGCTGCCTGCGCGGGCGCGGGTGCCCGACCGCCTGGTGCACCAGATCGACTCGTCGCTGCCCGATGTCGGCGTCGACCTCTCGCTCAATGGCGCGGCGACCAACGTCGCTCACCGCGGGCCGATCGTGATCTCGCCGCCACTGGCCGGACGCGGCTATATCAACGAGAACGGCTGCTGCGGGCGCAGCGATCACACTCGAGCTGTCCTCACCGTCGA
Organism: Nocardioidaceae bacterium; assembly: GCA_035473375.1. GTDB lineage: Bacteria > Actinomycetota > Actinomycetes > Propionibacteriales > Nocardioidaceae > DATIOH01. Next base: position 643 of record DATIOH010000151.1, read on the forward strand.
CGGCCAGTCGTGGCTCGCCCAGCGCTTCGCGATCGACTGGGTGCGTGCCGACTCCGAAGGCCGGATCTACGTAGGGGATTGGCAGGTCAACGACAACTGGATCATCTTCGGCGACCCGGTGCTGTCGGCGACCGGCGGCACGGTGATCGAGACCCTCAACACGATGCCGGAGAATACGCCGCCCACCCCGGCGCCGAACCTCACTCCCTACACCGCGCTCGGCAACCACGTGATCATCGCCACCGGCAACGGGGCGTATGCGCTGTACGCACACATGCAGCCGGGCAGCGTGACGGTCGAGGTTGGTGACCATGTCGGTGTCGGCGAGCAGCTCGGCAAGGTCGGGAACACGGGAAGCTCCGTGGCTCCGCACCTGCACTTCCACATCACCGACGGCCCATCGGCGGTCGGTGCGAACGGGATCCCGTTTGTCTTCGACACGTTCCGGCTCGACAACTTGGTATTGAACGCGGACGAGCTCAACGCCGACACGCCAGCCCAGACGGCAGAGCTCGGACCCGCTCCGGCACCAGGGTGGCGGCATCGGCAACTCCCGCTCGGGGGCGTGCTCGTGACGCTGCCCGCGGGCTGACCCGGCGGGCGGCGAAAAGATCCGGCTCTCGCGTCGCCATAGCGACGTGAGAGTCGGACCTTGACGCAGCGGGCGGGCTCAGCCGCCAGCTGCGGAGATGGCCGCGTCGATCTCGGCCAGCAGCGGCGCCGCCTGAAGTCCCAGTGCGAGCTCCCGCGCTTCGCGCAGCTGGGCGACTCCGCTCGTTGTGTCGCCCAGCGAGATCGCGCAGCGCCCGCAGCCGGCCAAGCCGAACGCCATCGTCCACACCCACCCGCGAGCCGTGAAGAAGCTCGTCGCCTCAGCGAATCGCGCGGCGGCCGTCTCGATGTCGCCGGTCGCCTCGTCGACGAGTGCGGCCGCCATCATCGAGAGGTACCCGCGACCTGTTGGGGCGATCGGCACCCCCTTGGACAGCAGTCGGCGTGCCAGCGTGATGTCGCCGAGCCACACTGATCCCCAGACGTCCTCAAGGAGACCGAGGATCGTGTCGTCGCCGACGGTGGCGTCGACTGCCTGCTCGAGATGTGCGCGCGTCGCGGCGCGATCACCACGATTGAAGGCTTCCCTCGCGAGCATTCCCAAGGCCATCGACGGCGGGTATCCGATCGCTGCGCAATCGCTCGCGAAACTGTCGAGCGGCGGGGTTGGCTGCCCGCGCTGCAGATGGACCTCGATCTCCATCATGTCGGCCATGAAGACCGTCCAGGCGTCGCCGTGCGGGCGGGCCGAGTCTCGCAAGCCGGGGGCTTCCTGAAGAATGTCGTCGAGACGCCCGGCGAGCTGGAGGGTGTCGAGGCGCTGGGCTCGTATACCCCTCACCTCCAGCCCATGGTCGTGTGAGTAGGCGATCGCCTCGTCGTAGACGGGAAGCGCCTCGGCAGCGGTTGCGGCATCGACGATGGAGCCGGCGATCCGGCAGTAGCCGACCACCGCGTCACGCAGGTTCCCGGACGCATGAGCGATGGCGATCGCTCGTCGGATCTCGGACTCGGCCGCGCGGTCGCCTTGGGCCAGCAGAGTGCTGCCCTTCGCGAATAGCGCTGGATAGGGCTCAGGAAGCCCAAGCTTCCGCGCGAGTGAGAGGGCCTCGTCCGCGCGCGCGATCGTCGCGTCGAAGTCTTGGAAGAGGTTGAGCTCGAGTGCCTCCCAGGCCAACAGGTTCACGAGTCCCGGTCCGGGGTTGGCAACCAGCGTCGCCCGGGCCTCGTCTCGGACCGCCACACTCGAGGCGTGGTCGCCGGCCAGGTCCAACACCCACCCGCGCTCGAACGCGATCTCGGCAGCGGTCACCGCGTCGTCATGGCGGCGGTGCCAGGCCTCGGCCTCCCCGTACCATCGGACCGCATCGCGAGTCTCGTCCTTCGCGAGCACTGCTTTGGCCAACTGCACCAAGGCCTGCCCGCGACGCTCGTCATCGTCGGCCAGGAGTTCGAGTGCCTCTGCGAGCTGACCGTCGGCTCGAGCTGGCTGCACGCGCATGGTGTGGTCGGCGGCGGCGATGAGCGCGCTCGCCAGATCGAAGCGGATCTCGGGCAGCTCGTCGTCGGCGCCGATCGCCGTCGCCAACTCCAGAGCCCGATGCAGGTGGTCTGCGACGATCTCGGCGAGGTCGCCCAGCTGCCCGTCGACTCTGGTGGTGATCCACGCGGCGGCTGCTCGGTGCTTCGTCAACCGGGCGGCGCGCGGCAGGAACGAGTAGGCGACGTCGCGCAGCAGTGCGTGCCAGAAGGCGAACTCGGCCTCGCCGAGCATCGTCGACGGCTCCAAGGAGCGGGTCAGCTCGCGGTGCGCGAGGTCGGCGAGCGCAGGGTCGACTGCGTCGGACTCCAGTCCCTCGATCGTGGCCACCGCGCCCGACCAGAACACCCGGCCGATGACAGCGGCATCGAGGAGCGCCGGCTTGAGGTCGCGGGGCAGCGAGTCGATGCGCGCAGCGAGCAGAGCCTGAACAGTGGGCGGGATCGCGGACGCATCGAGGCTTGCGTCTGCCGCCGAGAGACCGCGCTCGCGTACCAGCGCCGCGAGCTGCTCAGCGTAGAGCGGGCTGCCGGCTGCCCGCTCGAGGAGGATCGCGACGAGCTCGGGCGTCGCGCCCACGAGCGCTGACTCGACCAGCTCGGCGATGGCGTCGTCGCCGAGCGAAACCAGTTGGACGACGGTTGACTGACGCGCTCTGTCAAGCCAACCAGCGTGACGTTCGGTGACCTCGGGTCTAGCCGTCACAACGACCAGCAGCGGCACGTCGCCGGCGTTGTCGACGAGGGCCATGAGAAAGGCGACAAAGGCGGGGTCGGCCCAGTGCAGATCCTCGATCAGGATCACCACCGGGCCGTCGGCGGTCAGCGACAGCAGGTAACTTCGCCACGCCGCGAAGGCCTCTTCCTGCGGCGGCGGTGCGCTGTCCGTTCGGAGTCCGACGAGCGGCGCTACGCGCTCTCGCAGCCACTGCCGCTGGGCAGCCGCCGCTGACTCAGTCAACGTGGCGTCGAGTTTCGCGCCGATCGACTCCTGGTCGTCGGTCTCGAGAATGCCCGCGTGAGTCTTGATAATTTCGCCGAGCGCCCAGAACGAGATGCCGTCGCCATAGGGCAGGCATCGTCCGCGCAGCCACACGACGCCAGAGCCTGGAGCTGCGACGCGCCTCGACAGCTCGCGCACGAGCCGGCTCTTACCCATGCCGGCCTCGGCGAGGATCGTCACCAGCTCGACCGACGAGGTGCTCGACATTCGGTCGAACGCAGCAACCAGCGCGGCAAGCTCGTCGTCTCGGCCGAGGAACGGCGTCCCTTCGGACTCGATCTCGTTGGCCGATGCGACCGGCTCGGCGATCGGTTGCCAGATCTTGAGCGGCTCGGCCTTGCCTTTGACCGATACCTCGCCGAGATCGGCCCAGTCGAAGTCGCGCAGCGCCCGTCGATACGTCGCGTCACTGACGACAATCCCGTCCACCGGCGCCGAGTTCTGCAGCCGCGCCGCGGTGTTCAGAGTGTCGCCCGTCGCTAGGCCCTCCTCGGCTGTGCGGTCTTCGCCCACTCGCACAACGGCCTCGCCGGTGTGGACGCCGACCCGGACGTGTAGGCCGAGACCGGACTCGGCGACATCGCGGATGATCCGAAGCGACGCCCGCACCGCCCGCGCTGGATCGTCCTCATGTGCCCTCGGCGCGCCGAACACCCCCAGCACCGCGTCGCCGATGAACTTCTCGAGCGTTCCGCCGAAGGACTCGATCCGCTCGCGGGCCAGGCGGTGATAGGTCCGCAGCAGTCGGTCGACATCTTCGGGATCGAGACCCTCGGCCAGCTCGGTCGAGCCGACCAGGTCGCAGAAGAGAGCCGTGATGACCTTGCGCTCGATGTCGGGGACGTCCGGCACGGACATTGGCACCGACGGCGAAGGCATGCCCGTCGCATCGGCTGTCGACTCGAACGGCGTGCCGCACTGCATACAGAACCGTGCCGTCGGATCGTTTGCTGCGGCGCACTGCGCGCAGATTCGACCAGAGTGCGGCACCGTCTGAGCGTAGTGGGTGCGCTGCGCAAGCGTCCGGATCTCAGCTGCGACCTCGAGACACCCATGTCCACTCGACGATGGTCAGCGCCGCCCGCGCCGGCCTCACCCGCCGAGTCCGGCTTCGCGGGCTCTGACAATCGCGGACGAGCGATCGGACACCTGGAGCTTGGTGAAGATGTTGGAGACGTGGTTGCGAACGGTCTTGAGGCTGATCACGAGCTCGTGCGCGATCGTCGCGTTGCCCTTGCCCGCCGCGATGAGATCGAGCACCTCGCGCTCGCGATCGGTGAGCAAGGGGAACGCCGCCTTGCTCGAGCCGGAGCCCGATGAGAAGTGGCTGACAATCCGCGAGGCGATCTCCGGTCCGAAGATCGCCTCGCCGGCAGCTGCGGCACGAATGGCGCGCACAATCTCGTCCTGGTCGGCGCCCTTGAGCAGGTAGCCGCGCGCTCCGGCGCGCAGCGCGGCGAACACGGAGTCATCGTCCTCGAACATCGTGAGGACCACGATCGCGGTTGTCGACGTGCCGGTGAGCCGCCGCGTCGCCTCGATGCCGTCGAGGTCGGGCATCCGCAGATCCATCAAGACGACGTCAGGGGACAGCGACTCGGTCAGCTCGACCGCCTGCGCTCCCGTCTCAGCCTCGCCCGCGATCTCGATCCCGTCGACGTCGGCGAGCATGAGCTCGAGGCCGCGACGGTAGGCGGGATGGTCGTCGGCGACGAGAACGCGGATCATGCGAAGGCCTCGGCGTCGACGGCCGCGGGGAGCGGGAGGGTGGCCGCGACGATGACGCCGCCCTCGGCCCGGCCTGCGATGGTGCATGATCCGCCGAGCTCTGCGGCGCGCTCGCGCATCGATGTCGAGCCGACCCCGCGTGGTGCCCCGAGTTCTGGTCCGTGGCCGTTGTCGGAGATGGTCACCCTCAAGATGTCGTCGAGTTGGAGGTCGATCCTGCACCGGCTGGCCCCGGAGTGCTTCGCGACGTTCGCCATCGCCTCCGAGGCGATTCGGAATGCCGCGACCTCGACGGCGGCGGGCAGCGTCGGCAAGGGGTCGGGCCCGTCGACCTCGTATTGCAGACCCTCTGTCGAGAGCGAGGCCGCACGCTGTCGAATGGCTGCCACCAGCCCGACTTCGTCGATGGCCGGCGGCCTCAGGTCGTCGACCACACGCCGGACCTCCGTGACGGCGGCCTGCGTCTCGTCGCGGATCTCGGTCAGCAATGCGCCGCGCTCGCGATCGTCGCGCTTGCTTGTCGCAACCTGCAGTTTGAGCGTGATCGCCGCGAGCGACGGCCCGAGTCCGTCGTGCAGGTCGCGACGCAGCCGCCTGCGCTCCTCTTCTCGCGCCGTCACCAGGCGCGAGCGCGACGTCTGAAGCTCCACGGCAAGCTGCGCGACCCGAACGGTCACCGCTGCGTGGCGAGCGAGATCCTGCAGCAGCGCGATGTCGGACGTGGACAGAGGTCGTCCGACCGGAACCTCGACCACGAGATAGCCGACCTCGTCACCGCGATGGACCAACGGCACGGAGACAGTGCGAGGGTCGGCTGGCGGACTTGCGCTGGCCAGCCACACACGGTCGACCTTGAGCGCATCGGCAATCGAGGCGGTGATGCTGTCGACGACGTGCAGAGGATCGGCCGACTCGATTTCTGCTCCGAGTCGGCGCAGCGCCGTCGCCGGGTCGGAGCGGTAGCCGAAGACCCACCGCTCGACTCGCGCACGCAGCGCTGCGTAGGTCGGATGGACCGCGACGGCGATCAAGCCGACCGCGAGCAGGCCGCCGATCGACGAGTGGCCGAGGGTGGCGTCTGCCAGCTGCACCAGTCCTGCATACGCCCCGACGACGAGCGTCGTGAGAGTGCCGTACACGAGGGTTCGGCTCAGCAGGAAGCGGATGTCGAAGAGCCGGTGGCGCAAGATCGCGATGCCGATGGTGATCGGAAGCGCCGTGCCCGCGAGCGTCAAGGCGGCGTTGACGACCACCTCGTTGTCGTCGAGCAGGAAGTGCCCGATCCAAACCAGGACAAGCGCTGTGGGCAGGCTGAGGGCCCCCCAGATCAGCCAGAGCAGTTGGAGACGGGCCTCGCCGGTGGATCGGCGGAGTCGTGCGCGCACTGCAACGGCGGCGCCGACCAGGAGTCCCACGCTCAGTATCAGTCCGACGATGCCGAGTAGACCGGAGACCGGTGGCGGTAACCACGCCATGGGCGGGTCGAGTCCGTCGTGCTCGGTGCGGAAGCCCGACGCGTCGCCGGCGGCGCCGACAAGGAACAGCGCCACGCCGGTCAGCGCAACCTGAACCCAGATCCGCCAGCGCCGCGACGCGGTGTGCCCGTCCGGCAGTAGATAGGCGATCAGGGCCAGCCACACGAAGAGGAAGACCCACGATCCCGCGGCAAGCTGATCGACCACGAGCGCTGTGTGGCCGGTGCTGTTGCCCTGAAAGCCGAAGAGCGCACCCCACGAGAGGCCGTCGGCGACGAGGAGCCACCCGATCCGCCGCTGCGCCGACCGCGTCAGCACAACGACGCCGATCAGCAACGGCACGCACGAGACAGCGATGGCGAGCGCGTTCATGGTTCACAGTGTGCTGGCGGCGGACCGCGTTGGACAGTCGCCCGGGAATGATTCCCGACCTGCTCGGGACATCGACCTCGTGCGCCCGGGACGACTGCCCGCCGAGTCTCGACGAGCCGGCGAGGTGCGCCGGGTACTCGAACGGAAGGAGCGGGCCATGCCGCTCGGTAGCTTCGAAAGGTACGTGCCGTGGAGCGGCGCCGTCGCCGGACTGTGCTGGATCGGGCAGGACCTCCTCCAACACACCTCCGACAAGGACGCCGCGGGCGCCGCGACGACGAGCGTGATCGAGGATCACCTCGCGCTCACCCATGCAGGCGTGGGCTGCTTGGTTCTGATGGGCATCGCGCTGCTCTTCTTTGCGTCGATCGTCCGCACGCTGCTGCGGTCCGGTGAGGCGCGCGAGGCGACGTACTCGAGCGTTGCCTACGCCGGATGGATCGTGGTCGTCGCCGGGCTGTCGCAGATGGTGATGTGGAACTGGGGTCTGCTGAATGGTGCCGCCGACGCAAAGGACGACGCTGCCCTGCGGACGCTGAGCTACGTCCAGTACTTCGGCTGGGCCGGCATGGGCATCGGCCTCGCCACGGCGTTTGTCGCGATGGGACTCGGTGGAATGCGCAACGCCGTGCTGCCGCGGTGGTTCGCCATCGTCACGCTCGTGCTGGGTGCTCTCGGCGCTCTCGGGGCCGCAGGCGTCCCGCCGGGCGGCCTGGTCAACTACCTGCTCCTGCCGGTCTGGCTGATCGCGGCGTCCATCGTCGTCACCCGGCGGCAGAAGCTCGCCGCCCAGCCGGCCGCGCAGGTCTTCGCGAGCGCGTAGCAGCAAAGTCCTAACAGCAGGGTCCGGGTCGCAGGTCGCTATAGCAACCTGAGATCCGGACCCTTGCTAGGGCCAACCTCTCTCAGAACACGTTGGGGTCTAGGGGCGCCCCTGGCTGCTTCTGGAGGAGGACGAAGGCGTCGATGTCGATGCGTGTCCTGCCTGCTGTGGCGAGGTTGACGACCTTCACGGTGTGCCCGGTGTTTCCGGCCATGGTCTGTCGCCAGACCACGGTCCTGTTCACTTTGCTCGCGGCGTGCGTGTCGACCGTGGCGACCCTCACGCCGTCCACGAATATCGCCGCCTTGCCCCGGTCCGGTGCCTTGGCCATCACAAGCCCGAGACCGTAGTCGACGTGTCCGTAGGGATCGTCCCAGTACGGCAGGTTGTCGATATGGAGCGTGGCGCACGCGCCGGACTGAGTGGTCTTCTGAGTGGTCC
>DATIOH010000152.1:0-7802 GCA_035473375.1 Nocardioidaceae bacterium
AGGTCGAGTGGGTCAACCTCCGGGTCACCGGCGTCGGCCCGATCCGCAAGCCGGAGGTGCGCACAACACCGGCGACCGGCGGCGCGGGGGCCTCCGACGCGAGGTCGGGGAGCCGACGGGTGTTCTTCGACGAGTGGGTCGATGCGACGACGTACGACCGCGACAGGCTCGGCGACGGCGACATCGTCGTCGGCCCGGCGGTCGTCGAGGAGTTCTCGTCGACGTTTCCCGTCCATCCGGGCTTCGCGGCCGCTGTCGATACCCACGGAAACCTCGTCGTGACCACCTCGACGGCGGCCGGGGCATGACCGCCGACCCGATCCTCGTCGAGATCGTCGAGGGCTACCTCGCCTCGGTCGAGTTGGAGGTCGAGACCGCGATCGGGCGCACGGCGCGGTCTCCGATGATCCGCGACGCGCATGACTACCGGGCCGGGATCCACGACCGGAGACTGCGCAAGCTCACGGGGCGGTCGTACTCGGCGCTTGTCCATCCGGTGGTGCGCGACTACCCGATCGAGACGATGCGGCCGGGAGACGTGTTCTTCCACAACGACGTGTACCTGTCAGAGGGCGGCATCGGACACCTGCCCGATCTCTGCGTGACTGCGCCGGTTTTCGCGAGGCGCAGCCGAGCGAACGATGACGACGGTCACGACAGCGGCGACGTGCCGGAGGTCGTTGCCTTCGTCCAGGCGTTCGGGCATCACGACGACATCGGGGGAGCGGTGCCGGGCTCGATGCCCTCGCACGCCACGTCGGTGTTCGAAGAAGGACTGATGGTGCCGCCGATCAAGCTGTGGGACCAGGGAGTCCCCTGCGAGCAGGCACTGAAGATCATGACGCGCAACTCACGGATGCCCGACTCGCTCGCCGCCGACCTCGACGCCGAGTCCTCGGCCTGCCTGATGGGCGCGCGCAGGATGGCCGAGCTGTTCGAGCGGTACGGCTGCACTGAGGTCGAGGCGTGCTTCGACGCCATCCTCGACAACACGACCGACACGTTCCGCCGCGAGATCCTCGCCAAGATCCCCGACGGGACGTATGCCTGGGAGGACTATGCCGAGCACGACGGCGTCGACGAGCCTCGCCTGCACGCCCAGCGGATCACTCTCACGAAACTTCCGGACGACGGCGGCCGGCTTGTCATCGACTTCGAGGGCACCAGCCCCCAGGCGCGTGGGCCGATCAACCACTGCGGCGACTACGCCGACGGCAACTTCCTGAAGAAGTGGCTGGCGCCGATCCTGCGCAATCTCGCCGAGACGCCCGAGCGGATGGCAGAGCTCGACGTCAACGAGGGCATCGTCCCGCTGATCGAGATGCGGTTCCCACCGCCGGGCACGCTGCTGACCCCGGTGTTTCCCGCGCCGACGAATGCCCGCACGTTCGTCATCCTGCGACTGCTCGGCGTCCTGGCCGGCGCGCTCGCCAAAGCAGTCGACGGCCGGATGCCGGCCGACCAGGAGACGATCCGCTACACCGGCGTCTACGGCGACGACATCGACGGCAACCCCTACCTCATGCGCGAGGTTCTGGGCGGGGGCTCGGGCGGGCGCCACTACGCGGACGGCGAAGACACCATCCACGTCGTGCCCGACTCGCGCAATCTGCCGACGGAGTTCAGCGAGAGCAGATTCCCGTTCGTGGTCGAGCGGCTGGGACTCGCTGTCGACTCGGGCGGCCCGGGCCGGTACCGGGGCGGCTGCGGCTACGAGAAGCACATCCGGATGCTGCGTGACGCACACTTCATGTCGATCGCCGACCGCTCGATCCTGGCGTGCTGGGGTGTTCGCGGCGGCCGTGCGGGACGGCCCTTCGAAGTCACCGTCGACCTGGGCGGGCCCGATGAGCGAACGGTCGACGCGCTCGCCGACGACGAGCCCGTGCGGGCCGGGCAGGTGATCCGCATCCGGACCACCGGCGGTGGTGGATGGGGCGATCCACTCGACCGTCCGTACGCCGAACTGGCGCGCGATGTCGCCTGGAACAAGGTGTCGGTTGCGGGCGCGGCCGACGATTACGGCGCCGTCGTCACCGACAACCTCGACGACCAGGGCTTCCCCGTCGTCGATGTCTCGGCGTCGGACGCTTTGCGTGAGCGGATGCGCTCCGAGCGAGCGGCGAGGCACGAGGCCGAGGGCGAGCCGTTCTTCGACCGCGGGCCAGGGTATGCGCGGCTGTCGGGTGGCAAACCGTACGCCGACGTCGACCTGCTCTGAGGATCCGCGCGATGTCCCAAAGTGGCTCCACTTTGGGAGCGTCGAGCTGCTGGGAGGAGCTGGGCGATGTCGCAAGGTGGAGCCACTTTGGGAACGTCGAGCTGCGGGGAGGAGCTGGGCGATGTCGCAGAGTGGCTCCACTTTGGGAACGTCGAGCTGCTGGGAGGATCCGCGCGATGTCGCAAAGTGGTTCCACTTTGGGAACCCTGGCAGCTAGTCGAGGAGGCCCTCGCGTCGGGCGAGCGCGGCGGCCTCGGTGCGCCCGGAGGCGCCGAGCTTCGACAAGATGTTGGAGACATGGACGCTGACGGTCTTGGCGCTGATGAAGAGCTGCTGGCCGATCTCGCCGTTGCTGCGACCCTCGGCGACGAGTGCGAGGATCTCGCGCTCGCGCGGCGTCAAAGCAGTGGCTCGGGGCTGGGACGAGCGGCGCGGTCCGGGGCCGCCGAGAGTGCGCAGCTCGCGCTGTAGGGGCTCTGACTTCAGCCGCTTTGCCGTCGCCCGCGCGTCGTCGATCAGTGGCTGGGCCTCGGCGGTGTCGCCCGCCGCTCGGAGCACGGCGGCGAGCCTCGTCTTGGACCGCGCGGCCTCGAACACGTGGCCCATCCCGTCGAACGCGTCGACCGTTTCGCGCCACGCTCCGATCAGCTCGTCCTCGGTCGTGCCACCGAGGCTGGCCAGCCACCGAAGCCGGAGGTGTTCGGCGATCGACCGCTGCTGCCACGCCTTGCCCTCGGGACCCATCATTCGGCCCTTGCGGGCGTGCGTCTCGAAGGTGTCGAGGGAGATGTTGAGCAGGCCGTCGGCGCGCTTGGCGTACTCCTCGCGCTCGGTGGCACTCGCATGCGCCGAGGCGGAGGCAAGCTGACCGATCATCAAGGCCCCGAGCCGGACGCGTGCCTGAAAGAGCGTGTTCTGCCAGAGCCGCGAGACTTCGTCGACGATCTCGTCGTGGATCGCGATCGACTTGTCGAGGTCGCCGCGATCGCCGTAGATGTCGATCGCGGCCGATCCGGAGAGGACCGCGATCATGCCGTCGCGGTCCCACATGGCTCGCGCCGGCCCGAGGGCCGCCTCGGCGTTGTCTTCGCCACGCCCGGCGCGAACCATCATGGCGACGCTCGACAGTGCGCTCTCGGCAAGGATCGGCGGGGACTGCCCGCTGACGTCGGCGATCCGCATAGTCGAGTCCCAGTCGCCGCGGATGTATGACGTGACCGCCGCGAGGACCCGGGCGTCGAGGCCATACGGAGCCCACGGACGCCCTGCCTGGACGGCCCGCCGCACGGCTGTCTCGTAGACCTCCTGCGCCTCGTCGAGGCGGGCCTGCTCGTAGTGGATGTAGCCGAGGTTGTGCAGCCCCCGCAGCTCGGCCATGACATCGCCCTCATCGCGTGCCGCCGCAACGATCGCGGCCAACGCCTTGCGCGAGGCGTCGGGGTCGCCGGCGCGCTTGTCGATCATGCTCAGCGTCGTGGTCGCCTCGGACACGATCGCGTGGAGGCGGAGGCCGTTGCTGATCGCGAGCGCGTCGTTGGCCCAGCGGGCCGCTTCCGCGTCGTGGCCCGAGGCAGCGTGGGCTCGGGCGTGCAAGCTGAGCAGCTGAGCCCGCAGCGGGGTGGGGTCGCCGTCGGGCATCAGCTGCAGCGCGTGGGTCGTCACCTCGAGCGTGTCGAACTGGCCGTCGGTGAGCAGAGAGGCCGTCGCGAGGGCAAGCAGCAGTCGCGCGTGATCGAGGTCGGCAATGTCGTCGGAGCGATGCTCGAGCTGGTCGCGCAGGAGCTCGACGGCCCGGTACGGATGGCCCGCCGCAGTGATCGCCTCTGAGGCCTTGACCGCCAGGCCAATCGGATCGATGTCGGACGTCGCGTCGCGGTTGTCGGCCAGCTCGTCTGCGCCGAGCAGCTCAAGTGCGGTTTCGTAGTGGCGGGCGGACTCGTCGGGGCCGCCGACCGAGATGGCCTCGTCGCCAGCCTCGATGCTGGCCCGCAGCGCCGTGGGGAGGTCGTGGGCCGCCTTCGCATGCCGGGCGATCTCGGCCGCGCTGCTGGCGATGTCGATGCTGCCGAGCGCCGCGACGTAGGCCTTGTGGAGCCGCAACCGCTCACCGGGAAGGAGGTCGTCGTAGACCGCCTCGGCGAGCAGCGCGTGGCGGAACGCGTAGGCGTCGTCGCCGACGGCGACGAGGACGTTGAGCTCGACGGCGGATCGCAGGGACGAGTCGAGGGCACCGGCGTCGAGGTCGACGACCCGCGACAGCAGGTCGTGGCTCACCCGCCGGCCGGCCACCGAGCTGGCGCGGACGATCTGACGGGTTGCGTCGTCGAGCCGGTCGATCCGGACGAGCAGCAGATCGACGAGATCGCCCGGAAGGGTCCACTTGCCGACCTGGGCGGCGCCGACGAGCTCCTCGGTGAAGAACGCGTTGCCCTCGGCCCTCTCGATGATCGAGTAGATGTCGTTCTCGGCCAGGGTGCCGCTGCTGATGTTCTGAATGAGCCGACGGACGTCGGCGTCCTTGAGACGAGCGAGCTGAAGGCGGTCGACCCCAGGCAGCCGCGACCACTCGGCCGCGCTGGTGCGAAGGGGGTGCTTGCGGTGGAGGTCGTCGGTCCGGTAACTGGCGGCAATCGAGACCTGCTCGCGGAACCCGCGTGCGAACAGGAAGCTCAGCATCTCGCGGGTGGACTGGTCTGCCCAGTGGACGTCTTCGATCAGGAGGAGGAGCGGCGCCGATCGCGCGAGGTACTCGAGGGCCGCGTGTACGGCCTCGAACAGCTCGGCCCGGTCGACTGACTGGCCGTGGCCGACGGCCGCGTCGGCGGTGAGTCGGGCCGCCGGCATCAGCCGGCGGATTGAGGGGTGTGCCTCAATGAGGGCGTCGGCGACGGCCGGCGAGTCTGCCGCCAGTCGGCCGAACAGCTCGGAGAAGGGAAGGTAGGGCAGCGCGCTCTCGCCGAAGTCGATGCAGTGCCCGATCAGGACCCGCCAGCCACGCTCGCGAACGAGGTCGCCCAGCTCGGCCAGCAGCCGGCTCTTGCCGACGCCGGCGTCGCCGGCCAGCAGCACCACGCCGCCCGTCCGCTCGGACTCGACGCCGAGAAACTCGCACAGCTGGCGGATCTCGGACGCACGACCGACGATGGGACGGGTTGGACGCAGTTCAGCGGGCACGTGACCCATCATTCCCGGCTGCGCCGACAGGTCCACACCAATATCGCGAACGACGTCGACGCCGGGCGGGGCCTCGGCGGGCGCTGCAGTCATTGAGACGGCGGCTCAGCGTGATGCCGGAGTCGCAGTCGGGATGCTGCGGACGAGGCGGCTCGAGGACCGGTGGCGGACCGGAGTGCCCGGGCGGATCAGCCAGCCGCGACGGAAGCTGCCGCGGATCTGCTCACGGTGGTACTGGAGCTCGGCCTGAAGGTAGATCTCTGGGGTGGTAAACATCGTCTGCTCCTGGATCGCTCGATTCGATGCCATGAGCATGCGTCTCTAAGGCAGGGGCGGACATCCGGACAATGCCTTACGTTGCGCGCGGCGCACGGGCTGGGCGCCTTAGATAGGGCTCGTCCTACCGTCATTCGCCGTCTGAACTGGGCAGATCTCGCTCGAGCGGACGGGTCCGCCACACCACGCAGAACTCGTTTCCCTCTGGATCTGCCATTATCTGGAAGGTCGTGCCGAAGGCGTCGAGATACTCGGTGTTCGGCTCTCCTACGAGGCTCGCGCCGAGGGCTGCCAGCCGCTTGACCGTGGCGGGTCCGTCGTCGGGGTGAAGGTCGAGGTGCAGTCGGTTCTTGCCCGCCTTCTGCTCGGGGACCCGCTGGAGCAGCAAGGGCGGGCCGTCGGCCGCGCCGGCGGCGGCCGGTCGCAGGCTGCGGTACGACTCGTCCCAAATGCCCAATTGCTCATAGTCGAGCGCTGCACACCAGAAGGACGCCAGCGCGTCGAGGTCGTGACCGTCGAGGACTACTTTCACGTACACGGGCTCAGTCCATCGGATGTCGTGCCCTGGCGCCAAGATCGGGCCTGTGTCTCGCGACATCCCGAAGCTGCCGCCGCCGAGCGACGTCTCGCTGCATCCGAAGCTGCTCGTCGGAGAGCTGGAGGCACAGGTCGGCAGCCGCCAAGCCGCGCTGTGGTGCGCGGAACTGCTCGAGGGAGCCGATCCGCACGAGTACGAGGGCATGCTCTGGTATCTCGGCGCCCAGGCGACGCCCGGCGTGTTGAGCGGACAGTGGGAGTTCTACTGGGTGCGCACCTGGGGCGCCCGAGGTTTGCGCTATGTGTGGGCTCCCGACTGCGCCTCGGCGATCGTCGCGGGGCTCGGCGACGAGCACTGGCGCCCGGCTGAGATGTGCCTCAAGGTCGCGGTGCTGCGCGACATCGGCGAGGCAGGCCCCGGGGCCGTCGGATGGCTTGACCACGAGCTGCCGCGCGTCCGGGCCGCAGCGTGCCGCACCCTCGGCGCGGTCGGCGACACTGAGCACGTCGTCGCGGTGCGGGACTGCCTCGACGACCCGCACCCGGAGGTCCGTCGAGCCGCAGCCCGCGCGCTCGGAGCCATGGCGACCCGGCTCGACGTCGAGCTTGATCCCGCCGACTACGACTGAACGAGGGCGGCAGCGGCGGTGGGCAGCTCACCCATGTCAGAGATCACGAGATCGGCCGCGTCGAGGTCTGCGGCCTTGGTCAGCCCGCCGCTGAAGCCGATGACGCGCATACCGGCCGCCAACGCCGCCGTGACGCCGTATCGGCTGTCTTCGACGACGACGCACCGGCCCGCCCCGATGCCCATGGTCTCGGCCGCGAGCAGGAAGAGGTCGGGCTCCGGCTTTCCGCGGACGACTTCGACCGCGCTGAAGAGCGCGTGCTGCCGCCCGATCGTGCCGGCGGCTCCGTCGACGTCGAACCGCGTCAGCAGGCCGGTTGTGGTGAGGTTGCGCTCGATCTTCTCGGGACGCCCACTCGAGCCGACGCAGATGGCGTAGCCGGCGTGCACCAGCGCGTCGATTGCGTCAGATATGCCGGGCACGGCCTCGAGGGACTCGTCCAGCGCTGCTTCGGTGTCGGCCAGCCACCGTCGGCGCCATTCCGTGGAGACCGGGCGGCCGATTTGGTCCTCGATCGCGGCCACCATCACGTCCTCGGTGCGGCCGAGGAAGCGCTCGACGATGTCGTCGGGCGACAGGGGCCAGCCGATCTCGGCGAGATAGCGCGCCTCGATCTCGACGGTGAGCCGCTCGCTATCGACGAGCACGCCGTCGCAGTCGAAGATGACGAGGCTTCGTGCAGTCACCCGCCCCATCCTGGCAAATCTCTCCATTGGACGCCGCGACCGACCGTCCGTAGGGTCGGCCCATGACCAGCGGCAGCCGCGCTTGAGAGTCGTCGTCGCCCTCGGCGGCAACGCGATGACGGCGCCCGACGGCGGAGCCCGTCCCGAGGATCAGATCGCGGCCGCCGAGGTCGCGATGGACGCCGTCGCCGATCTCGTGGCCAATGGCTACGACGTGGTCGTGACCCATGGAAATGGCCCGCAGGTCGGCAACCTGCTGGTCAAGAACGAGCTGGCCGC
>DATIOH010000153.1:0-5091 GCA_035473375.1 Nocardioidaceae bacterium
GGTGCGGCCGACACCTCGCTCATCTTGCGAACCAAGCGTCCCCAATCGTCGTCGCTCATCGAGCCGTTGCGCATGTGCTGCATCGGGATGCGGGCCTCGGCCGACAGGAGCCGCATGGTGATCTCGGTGCGGCTCATCTCAAGCGAGAAGATGACGCTCGCCAAGCCGTTGCGGATCGACGCGGACCGGGCGATGTCGAGCCCGAGAGCCGAGTTGTGGGTCGGGATCATCGACCGGCCGGCGAGGTACAGGTGGTCGGAGGCGTCGACCTCGACGCAGCGCACCGGCACGCTGTCGACCGGCGCGACCGCGACGATCTTCCAACCGGCGTCGACCCCGCACTCGAGCCGGGGGGCGGTCCAGTGCGTGAGCGCAGCCTGCCCGCACAGCGGCGCAGCGCTGCGCACCACATGCACCCTGCCCTGAGCCAGCTCGTCGGCAAGCGCCACGGTGGTGCGGACCTCGGCCTCGAAATCGCACTCGGTCAGCCACTCGTGCAGGGCGTCGGCGACGATCGCGGAGCCGTCGGAGAACTCGACCCGGTAGCAGGGTCGTCCGGTGAGCACCTCCGTCGCGCCGACGATCCGAGTCGGTCGCCCGTCGGTGCCGATCAGCTCGTCTCCGACCGCGACGTCGTTCATGGTGGTCCATCCGGACGGCGTCGGCAGCCGGGTGTCGAGTGCCAGCGCCTTGCCGATCGCGGGGCGGGCCGCGACGATCACCATCTGGCCGCCATGCAGACCGTTCGTCACGTCGTCGAGCTCGGCGAACCCGGTCGGAACGCCCGCCATCGCGCCGTCGCGGTTGCCGATCGCGTCGAGCTCGTCGATCGTCTGCTCGAGGATCGCCGACAGCGGCGCATAGTCTTCGGACGCGCGGCGCTCGGTGACGGCGTAGACCTCCGCCTGGGCCTGGTCGACGACGTCGTCGACCTGCCCCTCGCCGGCGTATCCGATCTGGACGATCTTCGTCCCGGCGTCGACCAGGCGGCGCAGGATCGCCTTCTCGCGGACGATGCCCGCATAGAAGCCGGCATTCGCAGCGACCGGAACGAGCGCGACCAGAGTATGCAGGTAGGGCGCGCCGCCCACACGGGCAATGTCGCCGGCGCGGGTCAGCTCGGCGGCCACCGTGACGGCGTCCGCGGGCTCGCCTCGGCCGTAGAGGTCGAGGACGGCGTCGTAGATGAGCTCGTGGGCAGGTCGATAGAAGTCGGCCCCGCGGACCGTCTCGACGACGTCGGCGATGGCGTCCTTGCTCAGCATCATCGAGCCGAGAACGGACTGCTCGGCGCCCTCGTCGTGAGGCGGCACTCGTCCGCCCCCGGGCATTCCGGCACCAGGTCCGTCGCGAAGGTCGTCGTCGACCGGCCTCGGACCGTGGAACTCGGCGATCGTCACACTCGTTCCGCCTCTCGAACGCGACTTCGACTCCGATCGGGCGGCCGTCGATGCGCGAGCGCGCCGACTGGTCCCCGATAAATCACACCGCTGTCATTCCGAGGCTAGACCGCGCCGCCGACAGTTGCCGCCACACCTGCCGGACGACGAGGCCTTGCCTGCGGGCGGACGCTACGCGGGCGATGGCCGGGACTGGAAGGCCGGCGTCAACAGGGGGTGTGGAAGGCCCCTCAACTCCTGTGGATAAGGCTCCAATCCGGTGTGCACAGCCTGGGGATAGGTCAGTGGACACGATCTGGCGGTTCGCGGTGACATAGCGGTTGACCAGGGCTTTCTCGCCTGTGGGCATGTGGAGGGAAGAAACCTGGCAACGGGTTAGGCTCGGGCCGGTCGACTACGACGACACCAACCGCCAGATGAGACGAGGCGATGCTGTGAACGTCGCCGCAGCCTCGCGGCGCGCCCAGGACCGCGAGATCGCCCGACTCGCCATCCCCGCATTCGCCGCTCTCGTCTCCGAGCCGTTGTTCCTGCTCGCCGACGCCGCGATCATCGGTCATCTCGGCACGGCCCAGCTGGCTGCCCTCGGCATCGCAGGCATCGTGATCCAAACCCTGATGGGGATCTTCATCTTCCTCGCCTATGGCACCACGTCGCAGGTCGCCCGCCTGGTCGGAGCGGGCCAGCGCGAGCGGGCGCTCGCCGTCGGCATCGACGGCGTCTGGCTGGCGCTGCTGCTCGGCACCGCCCTTGCCGTCCTCGCGATCGCGGCGGCCGAGCCCCTGGTCGACGTCTTCACGCAGGACGCCGACGTCCGCGGGTATGCCCTCACCTACCTGCGGATCGCGGCCCTCGGCCTGCCCGGCCTCCTCACGATCCTGGCAGCGACCGGGGTCGTCCGCGGGTTCCAGGACACCCGCACGCCACTCGCCGTGACCGTCGTCGCCAACCTGCTCAACATCGTCCTCAACCTGGCTCTCGTCTATGGCCTGGGCTGGGGCATCGCCGGATCGGCCATCGGCACGGTTTTGGCCCAATCGGCCGGTGCGGCCGCGCTCTGCGCCGTGGTTGTCCGGGCCGCTCATCGGCATGGGGCGGCCTTGCGACCGCATCGCGACGGCATTCGCGCCGCCTGGCGCGAGGGCGTTCCGCTGATGGTGCGCACCCTCACGCTGCGGGCCGCACTGGTCCTCGCGACGTTCGTCGCCGCGTCGATCTCGACAGTGGCGGTGGCAGCTCACCAGGTCGCGTTCACCCTGTGGAGCTTCCTGGCATTCGCGCTCGATGCCATCGCGATCGCGGGCCAGGCCATCACCGGGCGACTGCTCGGTGCCGGCGACGCCGCGGGCGCCCGCGCGGCGACCCGGCGAATGGTCTGGTGGGGCGCCGTGGCTGGCGGCGTGCTCGGGGTCGCCCTGCTGGTCAGCCGCGACCTGCTCGTGCCGCTTTTCACCGACGACCCCGCCGTGCAGGCCTTGCTGGCGAGCGTGCTCATCATCGTCGCCGTGCACCAGCCCGTCGCTGGCGTCGTCTTCGTGCTCGACGGCGTGCTGATCGGAGCCGGCGACGGGCGCTATCTCGCGTGGGCGGGCGTCGGCACGCTCGCGGTCTTCGCGCCCCTCGCGCTTGCGGTGATGTGGGCCGACGCCGGCCTGCCCTGGCTGTGGTGGGCGCTGGTGGCCCTGATGGTCGCGCGCCTGATCACTCTCGTGCAGCGGGCCCGCGGCGAGCGGTGGCTCGTGCTCGGCGCGAGCACCCGATAGCCCCGCCTGACCAGGCGCGTTGCCCGATGAGAAAAGGGCCGGCCCGCCATCACGGCGGAACCGGCCCTTTCGGTGTCGTCAGTACTTGTCGCCTCAGGAGGACGAGACGATCTCGAGAGTCAGCTTCGCGTTGACGTCGTCGTGGACCTTGACCAGCACCTGGTGGCTGCCGATCGTCTTGACCGGCGACTCCATCTGAATGCGCCGCTTGTCGATGTCGGGCCCGCCCGCGGCCTTCACCGCGTTGACGATGTCGGTCACGCTGACAGCACCGAACAACCGGCCCGTGCTACCGGCCTGCGCCGGGATGCGAACGGTGAGCTCCTCGAGCTGCTGCCGAATCTCATCGGCGTGGTCGAGGTCGCGAACGTCGCGCACCGAGCGCGCCTTCTTGATCGAGTCGATCTGCTTCTCGGCGCCGCGAGTCCAGCGGATCGCCAGGCCGCGGGGCATGAGGTAGTTGCGGCCGAAACCGTCTTTGACCTCGACCACGTCGCCGGGGGCTCCGAGGTTGGACACTTCCTGAGTGAGGATGAGCTTCATCTGGATGTCCTCTCTCAGCGAGCCGTCGATGTGTACGGCAGCAGCGCCATCTCGCGGGCGTTCTTGATCGCGGTCGCGACGTCGCGCTGGTGCTGGGTGCAGTTGCCCGTCACCCGGCGGGCGCGGATCTTGCCCCGGTCGGAGATGAACTTCCGCAGCAGGGTCGTGTCTTTGTAGTCAACGTAGGTCGCCTTGTCCTTGCAGAAGGCGCAGACCTTCTTCTTGGGCTTGCGAACAATCGTCTTCGCCATCGTGGTGCTCCCTTTCGTGAGCCCAACGCGTCAGCGTTGGAATGGTCGGTGGACTGCCTGGATGTGGCCTGATTCTGTTGTGATCAGTCAGTTGTGGTCGGTCAGTTTTCGTCGGCGGTCTGGGCCGAGAGCTCAGAACGGTGGGTCTTCGGTGCTTCCGGCGGCCGGCGTCGCCCACGGATCGCTCGACTGACCGGCCCCGGACGGCTGCGGGCTCGAGCCGCCCGACGCCCACGGGTCGCTGCCGCCGGCCGGTTGGCCGCCGCCGGACTGGCCGCCGCCGCTGTAGCTGCCGGACTGCCCCTCGCCGCCGCCGGACCGGCTGGCCCGGGTCACCTTCGCCGTCGCCGAGCGAAGGCTCGGGCCGACCTCGTCGACGTCGATCTCGAAGACCGTGCGCTTCTCGCCCTCGCGCGTCTCGTAACTGCGGGACTTGAGTCGCCCCTGGACGATCACCCGCATGCCGCGCTGGAGCGACTCGGCGACGTTCTCGGCCGCCTGCCGCCAGACCGCACAGCTGAGGAAGAGCGTCTCGCCGTCTTTCCACTCGTTGGCCTGTCGGTCGAACGTGCGAGGCGTCGAGGCGATCCGGAAGTTCGCCACCGCTGCGCCGGACGGTGTGAACCGGAGGTCGGGGTCGTCGACGAGGTTGCCGACGATCGTGATTGAGGTTTCGCCTGCCATGTCGGGTGGCCTCCCATGGGTTGGTCAGTCGTGCGGGACGACCGGGGGGAAAACCGGTCCTGCAGTGCATCGCGCCGGCGGACGGCGGTCAGCACAGATCGGAACGATCAGTGAATCTCGGGTCGGAGCACCTTCGTGCGCATCACGGACTCGTTGAGGCCGAGCTGGCGGTCGAGTTCCTTGACCGTAGCGGGGTCGGCCGACAGCGTGACGACGGCGTAGATGCCCTCGGCCTTCTTGTCGATCTCGTAGGAGAGGCGACGCCGCCCCCACACGTCGACGGACTCCACGCTGCCGCCGTCTTGGCGGACGAGGTTGAGGTACTGGTCGAGCGACGGGGCGACCGTCCGCTCTTCGAGGTCGGGGTCGAGAATCACCATGAGCTCGTAGTTACGCATCGAGACATCCACCTCCTGTGGACTTGGCGGTCACGGTCTCTCCGTGACAGGA
>DATIOH010000154.1:0-6320 GCA_035473375.1 Nocardioidaceae bacterium
GCCGAACCGGTGTCGCCACTGGCCAGCGTCACCTCGACCACGCCTTCAGACCCGCCGCCTCGCCGTGCGGTGACGACCACACGCACATCGTCGGGACGGCCGTCGCCGTCGACGTCGGCCTGCTGTCGCGCGATGACGTCACCCGCATCGGTCGGCTGCTCGGACGCCTGCGTCGCGCTGGGTGGCGTGGGCAGCGGTCCGATCGGACCACCGTCGGGGTGACTACTCGCGAGGCGCGCGATCACGAACGGAGCCGTGATCGCAACGACCCCGGCCGCCGCTGCAGAGACCACGAGGACGGTCCGCCGTCGCCCGTGGGCCGGCCTGTCGGGCACCGCGAGCGGACGGAGATCATCGGAGGTGACGAGCTCTGCCCGCGCCTCGAGCGCCGCCCCGAGTCGGTCTTCGATCGTCGCGCTCATCGCGACACCTCCATGGTCTTGGCGAGCGCGTCAAGCGCCCGGCTGGCGGTCGACTTCACCGCTCCTCGGGAGATGCCGAGGGTCTCTGAGATCTCAGCCTCGGTGCAGCCGGACCAGTAGCGAAGGACGAGCACCTCCCGCTGCCGGTCGCCGAGGGTCTGCAGCGCCGCGATCAACTCTCGGTGCTCCTCGGCGAGCAAGGCGCTCTCGGTCGTGGTGTCGAGCGGGACCTCATGGGGTGGGACGTAGGCCCGTGCGGTGCGCCGACGCCGAAGCTTGTCGCGGGAGCCGTTGACGACCGACGTGCGCAGATACGCGAGCGCTCGCTCGGGATCGTCGAGGCGGGATCGGCGAGCGAGGAAGCCCGCGAAGGCGTCTTGGACGACGTCTTCCGCAGTGTGGAGGTCGTCGACGAGCAGCACAGCCAGCCGCACGAGGCGGAGCCGGTGTGCCGCGTACAGCGCGACGGCCTCGTCGTCTGCCGCAGGCAGGCGTCTCGCGCCGGCAACCAGCTGTCGCATGCGTTCCCCCGTTCGTCGGCCCATTTACCTTCCTAGACGTCTGGGGCGGACTCAGGTTGCGTGGCACGCTCAACCTCCGGCCGCGCGCCTGATGCCATGCTGGGTTGATGCTTGAGTTGTCCATCTTCCACAACCCGTCGTGCTCCACGTCGCGCCACGCGCTCGACCGTGTCGACGCGCACGGGGCGAACGCCGATGTCGTCCAGTACCTCCGGACGCCGCTCGACCGCGAAGGTCTGCTCGATCTCATCGACAAGCTCGAAGACCCGCCCGCCGACCTGGTGCGCAAAGACTCGTACTTCGCGGGGCTGGGACTGAGCGCAGCCGACTACACCACGCCCGAGGCGGTCGCCGACCTCCTCGTCGAGCATCCGCGGCTGATGCAGCGGCCGGTTCTCGTGCGCGGCGACCGCGCCATCATCGGACGGCCGAAGGACCGCGTCGACACGTTCCTCGCGGACTAGTGCTCCGCCTAGACGACGCTGAACCCGTCGGGGAGCGGAGCGCGGCCGGTCAGGGCGAGCAGGACGGGCACTCCCTGTCCGGACCGAGCGGCCGCCTCAGCGGCAAGAGCGATTGAGTCGGCGAGGACCACGCTGTCGAGTTGCAGGTCGATCCCGATCGCCGCGGCGATGTCGAGGCTGTGGACCGCGAGCTCGAAGGTCCTCGTCGGGAGATACGAGCTGAGCAGCATGCCGCCCACGGGTGTCGAGAGCAGGACGTCGTCTTGGTCGCGAAGCCGGTCGAGCGCCTTCTGGACGAGTTCGGCAACGGCCTCGGCGGGACGCTCGCCGAGGGCTACGCCGGCGTCACGGCCACGCTGGGTGACGGCCTCGGCGACGACGGTCGACTGGGTCGATCGCGACAGCCGGGCGACGGTCGTGAAGTACTCGGCGGGCGTCGACGCGTCTTCGCGATCGGCCGGCTGGTCGACGTACGAGGTGACCGTCGAGACGGCGCGGGTGGTGTGACCGACGAGCGACCGCAGGTCCCACTCACCGAGTCCGGGGCCGGCCCAATCGTCGTCGCCGATCTGCTCGGTCAGACCGGCCAGCGCGGTGGCAGCTGCCTCGAACGCATCGAACTCCGGAACACCTGTCATGCGCGAAGACTACGGTCAGTAGCGGTCCGTGGACAGTCTGTACACGCGGGGGAGCCCAGGATCAGTGCCGTCAGCCGCCGCGTTCGCCGGTCCACTTCGACCGCGGATGCTCGTAGGCAGCGACCCAGGCAAGCAGCTCCTCGACGTTGCGGGCGGCACCGAGCGAGTCGCGATGCGCCGGGCGCACGTAGCCGAGCTCGCGCATCACGTCGAGCTGGCCCAGGAGAGGGGAGTAGAAGCCGTCTGGATCGAGGATCGCGGTGGGCTTGGTGTGGAGGCCGAGCTGCCCCCACGTGAAGACCTCGAACAGCTCCTCGAGAGTGCCCGCCCCGCCGGGCAGCGCGACGAACGCATCGGCGAGCTGCGCCATCCGCGCCTTTCGCTCGTGCATCGTTTCGACGACCTCGAGCCGCGTCAGGCCGCGATGGGCGATCTCGCCGACGACGAGATGCCGGGGGATCACACCGATCACCTCGCCTCCGGCGGCCAGCGCCGTGTCGGCGACGACGCCCATCAGGCCGACCTGCGCGCCGCCATAGACGATGCCGTGGCCGGCCGCGGCCAGGTGCGATGCCAGGTCGGCTGCCAACCGGCGGTGGCCGTCGGTGCCGTCAGAGCTTCCGGTGAAGACTGCAAAGCGCATGGCGAGAAGTGTGACTCAGCGGTCCTCGAGGGTGCGGATCGCCCTCGTCACATGCGCGGCTCGCGTCGCCGGCGTTCGTGCGGTGATCACGTCGAGGATCAGGGCGTATTGCTCGGACTTACCGAGCCGTTCGAACGCCGCTGCAGCGGTCAGGCTGCCGGCCAGCGAGCGGGCGAGGTCGGGTGGGACCGTGGCGTCGCGCTGCGACGCGTAGGCCACCGCCCACCTGCCGTCGGCCTTCGCCGCCTCGACCTCCGCGATGCCGGCAGGACGCATCCTGCCCTCGGCGGTGAGCCGCTCGACCTTGCGGACATTGACCTGCGACCAACGGCTGCGCGCACGACGGGGTACGTACTTCTGCAGGTAGTACTCGGAGTCGAGCGACTTGCGCTGACCGGAGATCCAGCCGAAGCAGAGTCCGACGTCGACTGCCTCGTCGTCGGTGATCGACGCGATGCCGGTGCCCTTCTTGGCGATCTTCAGCCACAGCCCGCCGGTCTCAGCGGTGTGCTCGCCGAGCCAGGCCTCGAACGCGGTGGCATCAGCGAAAACCACCGCGTACGGGTCTGGTCGTTCACTTGTCGCCATGTGATCGAACCCTAACTGCGCAGGTGCCGTGTCGGCGGAGCCGGGGCTGTGGTCGACTGGTGAGGTGGCGGAGCGGATGGACTGGCGCGAGTGGCACGCGGCGTACGACGACCCGGAATCGTCGCTCTCGCGACGGCTCGAAACGGTCCGGGTCGAGCTCGCGAGGGTTCTGACCGCTCGGGGCGCCCACCCGACCCAGCTCGTCAGCATCTGCGCAGGAGACGGCCGCGACACCCTGCCGGTGCTAGCGGCCGCCCGCGCGGACGCCTCCGCCGTTCTCCTCGAACTTGACCCAACTCTCGCGGCCGCCGCCCGATCCGAGGCCGAGCGTCTTGGCCTCGGTGCTGTCTCCGTTCGCGAACTCGACGCGGCGGCCATCGACAGCTTCGACGGCATCCCGCGCGCTGACGTCTTCATGGCGTGCGGCGTCTTCGGGAACGTGACAGACGCCGACCTCGTGACGACGGTTCAGATGCTCCCGCAGTTGCTCGCGCGCGGCGCGATCGTCATCTGGACGCGGGGGAGGCCGAGCACCGATCCGACCGGGCACGCGGGAGATCCCGCCGAGATGGTTCGCGACGTCTTCGGGCGCCACGACTTCGTCGAGGAGCGCTTCGTGCGCCCAGACGACGCCGACTTCCGCGTCGGTGTCTCTCGCTTCGCTGGCACGCCGATGCCGCCGGCTCGCGGGCAGAGGATGTTCCGCTTCGTCCGGTGACTGACAATTGCGACAAAGTCGACATCACTGAAGGGGTAGAACTCGCCCCAGCAAACCGATCCGTGAAGGAAGAGACCTGTGACGAGGTCCGGACGAACGTCGTCGACGATCGCCAGGTACGCGTCGGTGAGCTATTGGACCTCGTCGGGCAGCGCGCCGTCACGCATGTCGCGAACGTAGTCGACGGACTGACGGATTCCGAGAAGCAGATGCCGGGGATCCACATCGCGGGTAAGGGTTTCCTGGTCTGGAGCAAGGGTAAGTTGACATAATGTCGATTATCGGCGGAACGCTAAAGGCAGGGTAGGGGTAGGCCTCTCGCACCAGGATCCGACGTACAGCTCGTCATGACGTGTTCGATGTCGGTTCTTGATGCGCATGCCTCAGGGTTTGCGCCAGACAGACACGTGGCTCTCGCTGTCTGCCGTGAATGGGCTCTGGTCCCAATCGGCATAACGCGCCTCCAGCTCCATGCCGGCCAACTGTGCCATCAGGTCGCACTCGGCGGGCCAGATGTACCGGAAATGTCCGATTCTGTACCGCAGGCTGCCGTCGTCTTCGCGGAAATAGTGGTGGGACGCGCAGCCCTGCGTCACGACGTCGTAGGTGTCGAAGACGAGGTGGCCGTCGTCGAGACTCATCGGTACGGCATCGCTTCCGTGCGACATG
Source organism: Nocardioidaceae bacterium (assembly GCA_035473375.1). GTDB lineage: Bacteria > Actinomycetota > Actinomycetes > Propionibacteriales > Nocardioidaceae > DATIOH01. The sequence goes on from DATIOH010000154.1 coordinate 4,664, forward strand.
CGCTGGATCGGCGGCACCCACAGTTCGATCACAAACCGGCCGCCGGGACGCAGATGGCGGGCAGCGTTGCGGAAACACTCAACCTGCTCGGCCTGGGTGCGGAGGTTGGAGATGCTGTTCCAGACCACGTAGACCAGTGTGAAATCGCCAGCGCCCGGCGCATCCGTGGTCGCCATGTCGCCCACCACGACGGGAAGGTCGTGCTCGTCGACCTTCCGCCGAAGCTGGTCGACCATCGCTTCTGACAACTCGATGCCGGTCACCGAGACGCCCCGTTGGGTCAGCGGGATCGCGACCCGTCCCGTCCCGACCGCGAACTCCAGCGCCGGTCCCCCGTCGGCCAGCTGTTCGAGCAGGTCGAGCGTCGGGCCTAGCACCGCCGGGGCGAACTTCTCAGCCGCATCCTCGTCGTACGTCGCGGCCGTGTCTTCGTCCCACACCTCGCTGCTCGTCACGTCGCGCAGCGTTCCATGCTCAGCCGTGGCCTCGCCAGTTCTTTGCCAGTCGTGCTGTCCCCGCCGATGGGAAGCCCAGGCGGTCGAACTGGCGGGATGAAAACGATGTCGCCTATTCAGGGCCCGCGTCAGAGATCGGCCGCGGCGTCAGCCGAGCAGTCGTCAGCATCGGAAGTGCCAACTAGCCGCCGACGTAGTCGGCGAGATGCTGGCCGGTCAGGGTCGACTTCGCGGCGACGAGGTCGGCCGGCGTCCCCTCGAAAACAACCGTGCCGCCGTCGTGGCCCGCGCCCGGTCCGAGGTCGATGATCCAGTCGGCGTGGGCCATCACCGCCTGGTGGTGCTCGATCACAATGACCGACTTGCCCGCGTCGACGAGCCGGTCGAGCAGCCCCAGAAGCTGCTCGACGTCGGCGAGGTGGAGTCCGGAGGTTGGCTCGTCGAGGACGTAGACGCCGCCCTTCTCGCCAAGGTGGGTCGCCAGTTTGAGCCGCTGCCGCTCGCCGCCCGACAGCGTGGTGAGCGGCTGTCCGAGGCTCAGGTAGCCGAGCCCGACGTCGGCAAGCCGCTCGAGGACGGTGTGCGCGGCCGGCGTCTTCGCCTCACCGTCGCCGAAGAACTCCGCAGCCTCGCCCACCGACATCGCGAGCACCTCGCTGATGTCCTTGCCGCCGAACTTGTATTCCAGCACCTCAGCTTGGAACCGCTTGCCCTCGCAGTCCTCGCACGGCGTCGAGACGCCGGCCATGATGCCGAGGTCCATGTAGACGACGCCGGCGCCGTTGCAGGTCTGACACGCGCCCTCGGAGTTCGAGCTGAAGAGCGCCGGTTTCACGCCGTTCGCCTTCGCGAACGCCTTGCGGATCGGGTCGAGCAGCCCCGTGTAGGTCGCGGGGTTGCTGCGGCGCGAGCCGCGGATGGCGGTCTGGTCGACGGACACGACGCCGTCGCGCCCGGACACCGAGCCGCGGATCAGCGAGCTCTTGCCCGAGCCTGCGACTCCGGTGACGACCACCAGGAGGCCGAGTGGGATGTCGACGTCGACGTTGCGCAGGTTGTTGGTCGAGGCCCTGCAGCACACGCTCGACTCGTTCGTCGAGATCGGCCTCGGCTACCTGTCGCTCGACCGTCCCGCGGGCACGCTCTCGGGCGGCGAGGCTCAGCGCACCAAGATGATCCGTCACCTCGGCTCGTCGCTGACC
>DATIOH010000155.1:0-8923 GCA_035473375.1 Nocardioidaceae bacterium
CCGGCATCAGTACGTCGACGGATTCGAATTCCGGTTCGGCGTCGATGAGACGGCAACGCTCAACGCGCTGATAGCCGATCGAGGACGCGCGCAGACGTCGGTCACGCTCGACGGGCTGACGTCGGACCGCCTTCTCCCAGGCCACGCTGCCGCCGATCGGGTCATGGCGGGTGTCAACCAGTGCGCGGTATGGATCGCTCCGGACCTCGACAAGATCACCGACGTCGCGGTGCGGCGAGCTCTCGGGTACGCCTGGCCGTATCGGCAATTGTGGAAGGCTCAGAGGCAAATCGAAGGGTTCACGGTGTATCCGGCGGCGACGCTCATGCCGCCGGCCATCCCAGGCCGAGTCGACTATGCGCCGTTGGGGACGCAGCCAGGCGACACCGATCCGGCCGCGGCGCTGCGCTTGCTCGAGGAGGCCGGTCACGAGCGGGGCGAATACCAGATTGACTTCGCCTACCTGCGATCGGACCTCACGGGGAAGATCATCGCGAGCGCACTGCGTCGCGCGGGCTTCGACGCGGTTCCCATTGCAGAGCCGACTTCGCACAAACTGGACATGATCGAGAAGGATCCGAATTCGCCGCTCGACATCAGGCCTGGATTCTGGTGCTCGGATTGGCCGAATGGCTCATCGTGGGTTCCGGTGGTCTTCGGCGACCTCGGGCCGGACGTCGATCGCGACATCGCCCGTGTCCAGGCGCTCCCCCTCGATCAACAGGCAGCCGCATGGGGGGCTCTCGATCAGACGATCGAGACGGACTACTACCCGGTGATCCCGACCGGACACGGCGGAGTCACCCAACTGCGCGGCTCTAGGATCGGCGGACTGAACCTCGACTCGTTGCTTGGAACGCCGACATTGAAGGATGTCTACGTGATGCCCCCAAGCTGACCGCCCCTTTCACCTGCGAGGCCGTGTGTTCTGCAGGTGACGGTCGGCGCGAGATAGGCGGAAGATACTTCCAGAGACCGGATTGCCTCGGATTTCCGTCAGGAGGCGTTCCACCGTGCAGCATCTGCAACGGCACGTGAGGCTAGCGACGGCGTTGTGCGTAGCCGTGTCGCTCGCGGCGTGCACGGGCGATCACCACCCCGTCGATGCCCATCCGTCGACTGCAGCCCTCCCTGACGACTCGGCGGGCCTGGACCCCAATCGCACCGGCCCGGCTCCGGACATCGACGGTGCCGTCAGCGGCAGCGTGGTGACCATCCCGGTTCCGGGCCCTGGCTTCGACACGAACGATCCCACCCGCACGCTCGATCCGTCCGAGGTGTCCTACGTGGACGCGTCGGGCGTGCTGAGCAGTCTCATCACCCGATCGCTGACGCAATATGTCTGGGACGAGGACGCCGGCGGGATGGTGTTGATCCCCGACCTCGCGACCGATCTGGGCACTCCGAACGCCGACTACACGGAGTGGACGTTCACCATCCGCAGCGGCGTCCGGTTCGAGGACGGGACGCCCGTGACCGCCGACGACGTCGCCTACGGCATCAAGCGGTCGATGGACAAGAAGCGACTCCCCGGCGCTCCCAAGTGGGGGCACGAGTTCTTCCTGGACGGGCACACGTACAAGGGCCTGTACACGAGCGGCTCGACGTACGACGCGATCGTCGTCGACGGGAACCGGCTGACGATCAAGATGTCGAAGCCGTTCCCGGACATGCCGTATTACGGCACCTTCCCCGAGATGGGCCCGATACCGGAGACGAACAGCGACCCGGCCACGTACTACCTGCATCCGCTGGCGACCGGCCCGTACAAGGTCAAGGAGTTCGACCCCGGCGAGTCGCTGACCCTTGTCCGCAACGAGTGGTGGGATCCGAACACCGATCCGGGCCGGCATCAGTACGTCGACGGGTTCGACTTCCAATTCCGCGTCAAAGACTCGGCCACTCTCGACGCTATGATCGCCGACCGGGGACGCGCGCGAACCTCCGTCACGCTGGACGGGCTGTCGTCCGAGCTCCTGCTCCCGGGCCACACCGTCGCCGACCGGGTGATCGCCGGGCGCACCCAATGCACGATTTTCATGGTGCCGGACCCGGACAAGGTCGACGAGGTGCTGGTGAGACGGGCACTCGGCTACGCATGGCCCTATCAGCGGCTGTGGCGCGCCATCGGGCTGATCGACGGATTGACCGCCTACCCGGCGGCGACAATCATGCCGCCCGGCACCCCGGGCCGAGTCGACTACGAGCCGTTGGCGACGCAACCAGGCCGGACCGACCCGGCTGCGGCGCTGCGCTTGCTCGAGGAAGCCGGACACGAGCGGGGTGAGTACCAGATTGGCTTCGCCTACCTGCGGTCACAACCCACGGGGACGATCATCGCGAACGCGCTGCGTCGCGCGGGATTCGACCCGGCTCCCCAGCCCGAGCCGACCCTGCACGCGCTGGACGCGATCCAGCACGACCCGAACTCGCCGCTGGCTGTCACGCCCGGTGGTGGCTGCGCCGACTGGCCCAGTGCCTCGTACTGGGTTCTGGCTGACCTCGGCGGCCTCGACCCGGACATCGATCGCGAGATCGAGCGAGTCCGGGCACTGCCGCTCGATGAGCAGGCGTCCGCGTGGGGAGCCCTCGATCAGACCATCGAGACGGACTACTACCCCGTCATCCCGACGGTGAATCTCGGAGTTGCGCAGGTCCGCGGTTCGAGGATCGGCGGACTGCACTTCGACTCGGTGCTTGCATCGCCGACCCTGAAGGACGTCTACGTCCTGCCGGCGCAGGAGGACTGACCCGATGTCCGCGGCGTGCGCCCGGTGCGGCGCCGCCCTGCCCAGCGGCGCGAGGTTCTGCCCCGAGTGCGGGCTCTCGCAGACGGCGGGTCCGGAGCCGCAGCCGGCCCGACGAACCGTCACGATCGTCTTCAGCGACCTGGTCGAGTCGACGGCGCTCGGGGAATCGTTGGACGCCGAGTCGCTCCGCGAGGTGCTCGATCAGTACTTCCATGCCGTCAAGGCGGTGCTCGAGCGGCACGGAGGCGTTGTCGAGAAGTTCATCGGCGACGCGGTGATGGCGGTTTTCGGGCTGACCCGGATGCTGGAAGACGACGCGTTGCGCGCAGTCCGGGCAGCTGACGAGATGCGCAGTCGGTTGGCCGCGTTGAACGACGACCTCGAGAGCCGCGGCGTCCGACTGCAGGCACGGACTGGTGTCAACACCGGTGTCGTCATCGTGGGAGACGTGAGGGCCGGCGACAGACTCGCGACCGGCGACGCAGTCAATGTCGCCGCGCGACTCGAGCAGGCTGCACCGACCGGCGGGATCTTGCTCGGTCCGAGTACCGCTCGGCTGGTTCGGCGTCATGTGGAGCTGAAGCCCTCCGATCACCTGTCCCTCAAGGGCAAGACCGAGCCGATCGCGGCCAGCGAACTGGTGCGCGTCACGCTCGACTCCGCCAGCCCGCTGTCGTCTCAGGTGCGCCCGCTGGTGGGCCGTCGATCCGAACTCGCGTTCGTGCAGGAGCGTTTCGACATCGCGGTCGCCGAGGGCGGAACTGAGTTCGTGCTCGTCGTCGGCGAGGCCGGCGTCGGCAAGTCGCGCCTGCTGCGCGAACTGGCGGATCGGTTCGCAGACGCACAGGTCCTCGCGTCCTCGTGCCGACCGTATGGGACACCGAGCCTGTGGCCGATTACGCAGCTCCTGAGCCGCCTCAGCGCGCCCGATCGGCTCGACCACGACGCGATCGTCGACATCGCGTCAGGCGTCGCCGCTCCCGACCGCCGGGCGGTCGCGGACCGGGTGGCCGCGTTGCTGGGGCTCGGCGATGGACAGTTTCCGATGGAGGAGTGCTTCTGGGCGGTGTCGCGTCTTTTCCAATCGCTGGCCGAACGCCGCCCACTTGTCCTCCTCGTCGACGACCTGCACTGGGCCGGCGACTCGATGCTCGACCTCATCGACCACCTGCGGATGGCGGGCCAAGGCGCTCCTTGCCTGCTCCTCGGCTCGTCGCGACCAGAGATCATGGAGCGGCGGTGGTCGACCGGGGCGGTGTGGCATCAAGAGACCGTCGAGCTGCGCGAGCTGTCGACCGCTGATAGCGACGCCTGCATCGATGTCGTCCTCGGCGATTCTCGCGTCCCCGACGAGGTCCGGACGCAGGTCCGGCGTGCTGCCGAGGGCAACCCCCTCTTCCTCGAGCAGGCTCTCCTGACCTGGGTGGACACGGGGGTCATCGTGTTGGGGCCTGGCGGGTGGGAGCTCACCCGGCCGATCACCGAGGTCGAGATCCCGGAGTCGGTCGCCGCGATCTTCGCGTCTCGCCTGGATCGGCTTGAGCAGACCGAGCGTCGAGCGATCGAGGCGGCAGCTGTCGTCGGACCCGTGTTCAGCCGACAAGCGGTCTCGTCCATCCTGTCCGGGTCGGGAGTGGCCGGCGTCGACCACGCGCTCGATCGACTCGTGGCGGGCGGCCTCCTCCACGCGGTCGAGCTTCGAGTCACCGGCGGCCATGGACTCGGCTTCGTCCATGCCTCCCTTCACGACGTCGCGTACGACATGACGCTCAAGAGCGAGCGTGCCGCCCTCCATGAGAGGTACGCCGACTGGCGCGAGGCGATGCCCGACAACCTGCGCGCCGACGGCCTGATCGGCCACCACCTGGCTGCGGCCTACGCCTACCGGGTCGACCTTCGGCAGACCGGCGACGCGACCGCCGAGCTCGGCCTGCGCGCAGCCCGCCGGCTCGTCCGCGAGTGTCAGCGGGTGCTCGCCGTCGGAGATCGATCGACCGCAGACCGATTGGCGGCGCGGGTTCTCGACGTCTTGTCGTCGGTCGGTATTTCGGTCTCGTCGACGGACATGGACCTGGTCGAGACCACGGCGAGGCTCCTCGTCACCCTCGGTGCCTGGGAGCAGGCGGTCGCCTGGCTTCGTCCGTTCGCCGGAACCGACCAAGGATCGCTGCTCCGCGACCTCGGAGTCGCTCTGTGCCAGTTGGCACGCGCGCAGCCGCAGTCGGACGAGTATCACGAAGGTCAGCGATTGCTTCTGCGGGCGACCGAGCTGAGCCCAGACGATCCCGACGCGGTCGCGTCTCTGGCCGGGACGTGGAAGGGCGTCGACGACGAACTGGCCGACCGCCTGTATCGGGCCTGCCTCGCGCTCGACCCCGGCAACCCCTATGCCCTCGGCAATGTCGTCGAGTTCGCGATCGAGCGGACCGGCGGCCTGGCGCCCGGCGACGAGATGCGGGAGCAGATCGAGCGGGCCCGCCTCCGGTGCCGAGCCCAGGCCGACTCCGGCGTCAACCTGCCGTGGGCCTTCTACGACGCGGGCAAGTTCGACCTGATCCTCGGCGACCCCTATGCGGCGATCGCGGCGTACGCCAAGGCAGTTCAGCTGTCGACCGCGGAGCACATGATCGCCACATCGTTGACCTCATTGACCAAGTTGGGCGCAGTCGAGGGCGGACTAGCCGGATGCTCGTGGGCCATCGATCTGCTCGAGCTGGCCCGCGCCGTCCGCTTCGGCTCCAACGGCACCCACTTCGCCGTGGCTGGCACAAAGGCGATCGACGGTGTGAACGCGCAGACGCCGGTGATCGTTCTCGCCGGCGGAACCGACGAGACGGCTCGCGCCTGGCTGTCTCGCCATGGACGTGAGCTGAGCGAGAGCTTCGCCGCGTTCCGAGGGCTCGTCGTCTCCGGCGGCACGAACGGCGGAGTCGCCGGGCTGAGCGCCGACATTCGGGAACTCCACCACGACCAGATCACCGCCGTCGGCTACGCGCCGGCGTCGATGCCCGACGACGCCCAGCTCGACGCCCGGTATGACGAGGTACGACGGGTGCCCGACGACGGCTTCAGCATTGCGCAGACGCTGCGCGCTCTTGCCGACCTCGTCGCGTCCGGCGTCACTCTCACCGATGTCAAGCTCTTCGGCGTCAACGGCGGCCAGATCGCCGCGGCCGAGTATCGAGTCGCCCTTGCTCTCGGATGCCTCGTCGGCGTCGTTGCGGGCAGTGGCCGCGAGGCCGACCGGCTGTTCGCCGACCCCGACTGGGTGGCTGCGCCGAACCTCATCCGCATCGACGAGGACTCGAGCTCCGTCGGACGGTTCCTCCTCTCGGAGGAGTAGCTCCGACTCACACGCCGGGGGCCGGCGGATACTGCGGGCAGGTCTGCTCATAGGGGAGCGCGCCACGAACGAATGTCGCCCACTCGGCTGCGCTCAGATTGCGGCCGACCATGGAGCAGACTGCCTGCTCCCAGCCATCGACGGTTGCCGGATACACGACGACCCGCCCGTCGTCTTGACCCACGGCGAACACGCTGCTGTCGGGGGCGAACGCCAGCGCTCGCGCTGATGTTCCGAGCGCGAGGCCAATGGGCAGATCCGTGTCGGCGTCCCAGAGCTGAGCGCCGGTTTGGCCGACGCTGGCGATGAGCCTGCCGTCGGGACTGAACGAGAGCGCATCCACCGCAAGATCTCCGTCGACGGACAAGGTCGCCTCGGGTGGGGCGTCGGTGTCCGGTACGGCCGACAAGACGATCTGCTCGCGACCAGTGGCCGGGTCGCGGCTGCTGACGGCGACCGTGTCTCCGTCGGGGGAGAAGCCGAGTCCGGCGTAGTCGCCGTCGGTCTGGCTGAACAAAGCGTCGGACTCCCAGTTCTGCGTGTCGAACAGGCCGGCCCAACTGCGGCCGACCGATGCTGCGAGAGCCCCGTCGGGGCTGAACGCGACAGCGTCCACTTGATAGCTCGACCCGGCCACGACGCCTTTGTTGACCTCCTCATCGGTGCTCGTGTCCCAGACGCGGATAGGCAGGCGCGGCCAGGTCTGCCTGCCCGGCGGACGAGCGTACGAGACTGCGATCGTTCGGCCGTCGGGGGCGAAGGCGACGCTCGTCACGGGGTCGCCCTTGCCGTCGAGCCGACCCACCACGGTGCCGCTACCGTCGATCAGCCGCACGAAGCCATCGGCGTCGCCGGCCGCAAGCAGTCCAGAAGAGTCGTAGGCAAGAGCCGTGACCGCATTCGATACGGACGGCACGGTTCCGGCGGCTGCGTGATCGGCGAGCGAGTACACGCTGATGTGGCCGTCGAGGTCGCCCGATGCGAGCAGTCCGTCGTCGCTGACAGCGACGGCAGTGATCGCAGCCGGATGCCGTTCGACAGCCTCGCCAGTGACGCCCCAACGAGCGAGTGCCCACTCGCGGATGTCTGTGGATCTCGTCACGAGGAGCCGCCCGCCGTCGGCGAACGACAACACCGGTGGAGGGCCTGCGAGGCGGAGCGGCAGAATGCCCGGTGTCGGCGCCAGACCCCGCGCATCCCAGAGGCGGACGCCGTCGGCGCTGGAAGTCGCCAGCGTGCCGTCGGGCGCGAGGGCGATGTGGGCGACATGTTGGCCCGCACCCGCGATGACGCCGATGCGAACTCGCCGCTCGGTGTCCCAGACGTTGACTCGGCCCTCGCGGATGCACGCGAGGAGCCCCTGCGACGCGAGGGATACCTCCGCCGAGCAATCCGGCCCCAGCCACCCGTCGCGGTGTCCCATGCGCCAGACGACGACGTCGCCGTCTCGGCTGGTCTCCGCGAGCACCCGACCCGACGGATCGAATGCCAGAGCGGCCGGAGAGAGCGGCGTGGGCGGCGGGTACGTGTCCGCGATGAACGTGGGGACGACGACAGTGGCGGCTGTGTCCCAGACCCGCACTTTGCCGTCCGCGTTGACGGCTGCCAGGTGGGCGGCGGTCGGGTCGAAGGCGGGGTGGCCGAATCCAGACGATCCGCCGAGCAGGCGACCGATGCGCAGGCCGGCATCCCACAAGACCAGGCCGCCGGAGGCACCAGGGGCAGGCGTGTACTCGGCCGCGACTGTTCCGTCCGAGCCGATGGCAAGACTCGCGACCGGTCGCTGATAGACGGCCGCGTCCGCGTCGTCAGGGCTACACGTGGCAACACGGCATTCCAACGGCTGTCCGATCGCCTCGCCGCCTTGGGCGTCCCACACCTGGATGCTGTCGTGTGCCGGCACCCAGGCGAGTTGGTGCGCATCGGGCGACGTCACCAGGGAATCGGACTCCTGCGCATCAGGCGGGAGGTCGTGGGTCGCCACGAGGCCAGGCGCGGCGGCGACGCTCTCGACGAGCGATCCCCACGAGTCCTCCGGCGCCAGCTTGGCCGCCTCGGCCCTGAGCAGCAGGGCGAGTTCCTTGGCGTTCGGGTCGGCGACCTTCGCCTCGGCGACAAGAGACAGCGCGACCGCCCGTTCTGCCTGCTGCTCGGCGATCTGCTCGTTGTGCTGGGCAATCTCCTTTTGGCGTTGCGCCTCGCGCCCGTTGCGGACGGCGACTACTCCGGCGACGGCGACGATGACGAGCATCACCGACAGGGCTGCGGCGACGGCGCGCCGAACCCGGACTAGTCGCCGGTAGTGGGTGACATCGGCGCGTTCGAGATCCTCCGGCGTCATGCCGTGCATCGGCGCGGCGATCTGGGCGATCGCGTCGCGGAAGCGGCTGTTGCGCAGGTCGAGGTCTGTCTGGCTGCGGGCCCAGCGCAGGTCCAGGTGCCGAGGCTCCTCGGCGAACAGCCCTCGCAATGCCTTGGGGACCGCGGTGCAGACGGCCCAGTCGAAGTCGCCGGCGTCGGAGTCCCACATCCACTCGCCGGCGGTCACCACCGGCAGGAGCCGGTCGACCGGATGGCCGTCGGCCCAGTGCGTGATCTCCTGGTTCACCCACGCCGACTCGGCTGCCTCGGGTGAGGCGAGCAGCACGAAGTGCTCCGACGCATCCAACCCGGCCTGAATGGCGCTCCACAGGCCGGGGTTGACCGCCAACCCGGTGTCGTCGCGGAACACCTCGAGGGCGCGACGCCGGTTCCACGGTCGGCCGAGCGCCTGCAGTCCACGCTGCACCGCCGGCGCGAGCTCGTTGTCGGCGGCGTGGCTGTAGGAGAT
>DATIOH010000156.1:0-9268 GCA_035473375.1 Nocardioidaceae bacterium
GCCGCCCGCCGCCCATGTCGTAGGTGTCCTCGAGCTCGAGGCCGAACCGCTGCGCCAGCCCCCGCATCGCCGTGTGCCGCGTGTCGATGAACTCGCCGCCGTGCTCGGCGACCTGGCCCGCCTGCCAGCCGGTCGACGACCAGCAGCGGCCGCCGATCCGGTCAGGCCGGGCCTCGTACACGGTGGACCGGATGCCGTGGCGGTGCAGCAGGTCTGCGCACGAGAGCCCTGCAAGGCCGGCGCCGACGATGGCGATCCGCGGCTGGTCGCGAGGCGTCGCACGCTCGGCGCGCGCCGGCGGGAGGGACGACAGGGCGATCGATCCGGCGAGCGCGGTGCTGCCGCCGAGGAGGGAGCGTCTGCTGATCTCGGTCACGAGGAGAGCCTAGGTGTACTCGGCGTTCACGCGGCGAACGCTGGTCGACCGCGGCCCTTACCGCGTGCTGCCTCGGCCGATGTCGTCGACAGGGATCTTGTCAACGAAAGCCGCGATCTCGTCGAGGCACTGCGGATGCCCCTCGTAGTGCGGAAGGTGCGCGGTGTCGCTGAGCCAGACGAGGCGGGCGTCCGACAGCGTCGCGGCGAGCTGCTCGTCGATGGCCTTCATGTCGGGGAGGTCGAGCTCGCCGACGACGACGAGCGTCGGCGCCTCGATCTCGTCGAGGCGTGACCAAGCATCGGGATGCGGGCGATAGTCGCCCGGGTTGTCGGCTCGGAGCGCGCGGCCGTTCATCTCCAGGAAGAGGTCGCGCAGGTCACCGGAGACTCGTCCCTCGGGTGCGGTCGGGCCATCGAGCCAGAGCCACGCCTCGAGCCGGTTGAGCACCTCGAAGTCCTCAGACTCCTCCGCCTTCTCGGCCCGCGCGACGAGTGTGGCGGTCGGCTCCTCGGTGAGGTCGGGGTACGGCGCTCCGTGCACGGCCGGGCCGATCAGAACGAGGCCGCGGACTCGCTCCGGATGAGCAAGAGTGAGATCGATGGCGGTGGCGCCTCCCATTGACCCGGCAACCAATACCGGGCGGGCGACGCCGGCCGCGTTCATCACGGCGAGAGCGTCATCGACGTTCGACCATCCGTCGTCGGGCCTATAGGTCGTCTCGCCGAATTGCCGCGCGTCGAACGCGACGCATCGGTGTTGCGGCGAGAGCCGCTCGATGACGCGACGCCAGCTTCGGCGGTCGGTGACACCCGCGTGAAACAGCACGACGTCGGTCCCGGACGCGCCGTCGCCGACGACGTCATAGGCGATCTGGGCATTGCCGGAAGTCGCGAACATGCCGTCACGCTAACCAGCGCCATCGATGGACCGCGACGGGTTTGTTGGGCGCGCGCTCGATTGGGATCGTCGCGCGGGCACTCTGGACGGCGAGGTCAGGCTTTGCGTCGCCGTCGGTAGGCACGGGCTGCGGCCCGGTCGTTGCAATAGCTGCAGCAGTAGCGGCGGGTTCTTCCGCGCGTGCGGTCGACAAACGCGCACCGGCACGGGTCGCTTGCGCAAACGCCGAGCGTCGTTGGTCCGTGGGCGGCGATGTGGGCGGCCAGCGCTGCGGGCAACCGGGCCTCGAGTGCGGCGATTCCCTTGCGACCACTCCCGACCACGACTGAATAGGTATCGGCTCCGGAGTCAGGCGTCAGTTGCAAAACGGCCCGCGACGCGTCGAGCACCGGGTTCAGAGCGTCGGCCGCGGCCGCGGCGGACTCGGCCTCGAATGCCGTGCGCAGCGCCGCGCGCAACGCGCGCAGTCGTGGGAGGTCGGCATCGGCCAGGTCGACGACCGTCCCCGCGTGCCCTGCCTGCGTGAATGCTGCCTGCAGCCACTGGAGATCGTCGAGTCGATCGGGCGGATCGGCGAGCAGGTCGACCGAGTTGACCAGCAGAACGGCGAGGTCGAGGTCGGTTGCAGACTGCCTGCCCGCGGGCAGCCAGTCAGGGGGGAAATACGACGGCTCGGCCTCCATCGATCTCCTCTCGGCTGGCCGCGTCGATGTCGATTCGGCAACGGTCGCGTCAGTTGCTTGACGACGTATGCTACCGACTCTTACGTTCCGTCAGTAGTAAAACTACTTGAACAACTGACGGGAGGCCGGAATGAGAGGTCGAGCGGCTGTGGCAGTGGCGGCGGCGGGCGCAGCGGCGCTCGCGCTCGCACTGGGCAGCGGAACAGGCGCCGCGCAGGCCAGCGGGGCTGCGCACAACGGAAAGGCGACGACCAGCACGACCCGGGTCGTCGTCAAGGACATCGTCATCAAGGTGCGCCACCAACAGCCGGTGAGCGCGTACCTCGTGAAGCCCGAGGGCCGGCTGCACGCGAACTCGAGCGCGGGAGTGTTGTGGCTGCACTGGCTCGGCCAGGTCCACAACGACCGCACGGAGTTCCTGGGCGAGGCGACGTCGCTCGCGCAGCAGGGTGTCGTGTCCGTGTTGCCGCAGGGCTACTTCCCCTGGGTGCCCAACCCCGACGGCACGCAGAACGACGTCACGTTGGTCCGCAACCAGGTCCAGGCAATGCAGGCCGCCCTCAACCGGCTGATCTCGACGCACGGTGTCGACCACAAGCGCATCGCCGTCGTCGGCCACGACTACGGAGCGATGTACGGCAGCCTGCTCGCCGACCGCGACCACCGGGTGTCGACGCTTGTGATGGAGGCGGCCGATTCGACGTGGTGCAACTGGTTCGCCACGTTCTGGCTTGGCTTCGAGGGTCAGGAGCGCGCCGACTACTGCGCCCTGTTCAACGGTCTCGACCCGGTCGACCACACGTCGCGACTCGGCAGCAATGTGCTGTTCCAGTGGGCCGGTGACGACTTCTTCATCCCGACCGAGGTTCAGAACGCCTTCGCGGCCTCGAGCCCCGACGCGCAGGTGCTCGTCTATCCGAACGCGGATCACCAGCTGACCGACGCGGCGCTCGCAGATCGCGACGCATTCCTCGCCGAGCAGCTGGACCTGCCCACGTCCTAGATATACCGAAATGCCCCTGATGTGGATGTGGCGCAGACGGACGGCCGGGAGACCCACCATGCTCCCGGCCGTCGCCGCGTCCTCAGATGCGGGCCGGTCGGCGGCGCCACGCGAAAACTAGGTGACTTGCCTGATTCGAGCAGCGGGTCTTAGTGCGAACGTTGACGACGTCAACCCAGCAGAGAGGCCGCCCGTCATGTCCACCGTGATCATTCTCGCCACCACCGTCTTCGCCGTCGTCGCACTGGCGGCGGCGCTGAAGGCCGCCGTTCGCTCCGATGGATATGGACGCCGTGACCGTGCGCCGTCAAGCCGCTGGCCGGACGCCTTCGATCCGCCGGCCTGGCACTCGCCGCGACTCTGACCGCCGCGACCTGACCTCGATGCCCGCCGACCGCCGTCGGCGGACCTGAGATCCTCAGTCATGGCAAGTGAAGAGTCGGCGGCCCGGGTGCTGCAGATGCGGCTGGTCGTCGAGGTAGAGGACTACGACCAGGCAGTTGCGTTCTATCGCGACGTCCTGGGCGCCCGCGAGGAGCTGGTCGTCGACAGCGACGACGGGGCAAGCGTGACGATCCTGGATGTCGGCCGGGCGACCCTCGAGCTGGCGAACCCCGCGCAGGTTGCCCTCATCGACCACGTCGAGGTGGGCAGGCGCGTGAGTCCGCGGCTGCGCGTCGCCTTCGAGGTGACCGACGCCGCACAGGTATCGCGCGACCTCGTCGCCGGGGGAGCGGAGTTGATCGCCGAGCCGATCGTGACGCCCTGGCAGTCGTTGAACGCCCGACTGCAGGCGCCCGCAGACCTGCAGATCACCGTCTTTCAAGAACTGGCCGAGGGCGGTCCCGACACATCTGCCGACAGATCTGCGGACAAGTCTGCCGACGCGGCACGCGACGGCATCGACGCCTAGTGCGCTGGACGTCGGTCGTCGTCGGCCGACTCGGCGTGGGGCGGCACGATCACCGGTCGCAAGATCGCCCATCTCTGAATCGCGGCCGCGACCACGACCATGCCGATCCCAGTCCAGAGGTTGATGTTGACGCCGTTTGATTCCGAGAAGGAAGGTCTCGGCATCGCTGAAGCCATCATGAAGTCTTCGGAGAACTGCCGATGCTTCACTGCCCACTCCGGAGCGAGATTGTTCAGGTCGGACTGTTAGCGCGAGTCACTAACTGTCGTTGTCGGTCGTGTCGGCATGCTGGCCCGCCTGCGAACGCCCGCTGCGAGGATGGTCGCGTGGAAAAGCGACGCCCCGCGGGCACCCCGGCGCTGATGACGCTCGACCGCGCCGGTGTGCCACACGAGGTGCGGCCGTACGAGCACGATCCGACAAGCGACGTGTCGTACGGCGAGGAGGCGGCCCGCGCACTCGGCGTCGACCCGGCGCGAGTCTTCAAGACGCTCGTCGTCAGCGCCGATGGCGTGCTCGGTGTCGCGGTCGTCCCCGTGACACGAGAGCTCGACCTCAAGGCGATGGCTCGCGCACTCGGGGCAAAACGAGTCGGCATGGCCGATCCGTCCGCTGCCGAGCGGTCGACCGGCTACGTGGTCGGCGGCATCTCTCCGTTGGGCCAGCGCCAGCGGCTCGCGACGGTCGTCGACTCGTCGGCCTACGAGGCCGACGTCATATTCGTGTCCGGCGGTCGACGCGGCCTCGATATCGGCCTTGCGCCTGCGGACCTCGTAGCGCTGACGTCGGCGTCGACGGCGCCGATCGCGCGAACTTCGCCGTAGTGCGAGGCACGGCGCTAGGTGGCGCCGGGGCCGTCCTGAGCCGACAGTGCCTCGAGCGCCGGCAGTGCGTCGAGAAGTCGCTTGCGCTGGTCGTCGGGCAGGGCCGTGAGGCGTTGGCTCAATGAGGTGATCCGCGCCTCGCGACCGGTGATGACAAGGCGTCTGCCGCTTGACGTCGCCTCGACCAGGGACGCCCGACCGTCGGCCGGGTCGGAGGTGCGGCGCAGGTGACCCTGCGACTCGAGGGTCGCGACGATCCGTGTCATCGAAGGCGGACTCACGCCCTCGATGACGGCCAGTTCGCCGAGCCGCATCGGGCCCTCGGTCACGAGGGTCGCAAGCGCGCTGAGGGCGCCGTGCCCGACCGGTGATCCCGCGGCAGCCCGTCGAAGCGCACGCGTAACGCGGCCGAGTGAGACATACAGCCGGGTGGCGTCGTCTGGCGCAGTCACGACCGAGTCGTCCTCACCTCCGCCACACTAGCCCCGGTGCGCACGCCCTGGTCCAGATCGCCGTCGTGCTCGACCAGCATCTCGATGCCCTCAACGCCCTCGACGGTCTCGGCATGGAATGGCTGCCCGACCGCAGCCGGCGTCGAGCTGGTGAAGAGGCTGGCGGCCGCCGCGACGAGGGTCATGACGGCGGCCGCAGTGAACACGATGACGAGTCCGTGGTGGAACGGGTCGGTCATCAGCTGGGGGAAGAACCGCTTGCCCGTCAGCACGTCCTGGCTGTGCTGGGGCAGCTGCGCGAGCGCACCGGACGGCTCGAGCAGCGTCTGCACCGGGTTATAGCCGAGGAACGCGGCGAAGAGCGATCCGACCGGCGGCAGATTGGCGACGTCGTGGGCGATGCCGGGCGGAACGCCTTGCTCGCTCAGCCCGTCGAACAAAGTCTTGGGCAGCACCGATGCGAGCCCGGTGATCATCAACGAGAAGAAGATTCCGATCGACAGCGACGAGCCGGCGTTGAAGAAGGTGCCGCGCATTCCCGACGCTGCGCCGCGTTGATGCGCGGGCACGGCGTTCATGATCGACGCCGTGTTGGGAGCGGCGAAGAGTCCTGAGCCGACGCCGTTCAGCAACAAGAGCGCGGCAAAGGCCCAGTAGTCGAAGTCGACGGGGAGGATCAGGAAACCGACGAAGGTGGCGGCCACGATCAGCAGGCCAGTCGTGGCGAACGTTCGCGCGCCGAGACGGTCCGACAACCAGCCCGCAGCCGGGCCGGCGACGAGGAATCCGACCGTCAGTGGCAGGAGGTAGATGCCGGCCCACAGAGGTGTCGACTCGTAGCTGTAGCCGTGGAGCGGCAGCCAGATTCCCTGGAGCCAGATGATGAGCATGAACTGCATGCCGCCGCGACCGATCGATGCAAGAAGGCCGGCGACGTTGCCGGCGCTGAATGTTCTGATGAGAAACAGCTTCATCGAGAACAGCGGTGCCTCGACCTTGGTCTCGATGACGCAGAAGGCTGCCAACAGCGCGATGCCGCCGACGATCCCGGCGACGACCCACGGGTTCGTCCAGCCGGTCGAGTGACCGCCGTACGGCTGGATGCCGTAGGTGATGGCGACCAGGAGCGCGGTCAGCCCGACGCCGAACGTCAGGTTGCCCGGGATATCGATCTTCGCCGGGCGCCGCTCGCCGAGCTCGTGCAGCGACTGGTACGACCAGATCGTCCCGACGATGCCGATGGGCACGCTGACCCAGAACACGGCTCGCCAGTCCCACTCGGCAAGCAGGCCACCGAGGATCAGTCCGATGAACGAGCCCGCGATCGCCGACACCATGTTGATGCCGAGCGCCATGCCGCGTTGGGTTGCCGGGAACGCGTCGGTGAGGATCGCCGTGGAGTTCGCGAAGAGCATCGCGCCGCCGATGCCTTGGACGACGCGACCGATGATCAGCCACATCGCGCCGGCGGCGCCGTGGAAGGGGTCGAGCGACAGGAGGACCGAGGCAATGGCAAAGACCAGGAAGCCGAGGTTGTAGATCTTCACCCGGCCACAGATGTCGCCGAGTCGTCCGAGGGTCACGACGAAAACGGCGGACACGAGCAGGAAGCCCATGATCATCCACAGCAGATAGCTCACGTTGCCGGGAGCGAGCGGGTCGAGCTTGATGCCGCGGAAGATCGCGGGCAGGGAGATCAAGACGATCGACGAGTTGATGGTCACGATGAGCATGCCGATTGTCGTGTTCGACAGGGCCACCCATTTGTAGTTCGGATGATCGACGTCGAATCGCGAGGTGCGTGTCGCGGCGCTGCTCGAACTCATGGCGGCGAGTTTACTTTACTTATGCTAACTAATCACTTTTCAGACCTCAGCCGCCGTCAACGCCTCGAACTCGGCGCATGACGACCTCGGGCGGCTCGCCCGGCTCCGGCTCCGCAGGCCCGACCTCCTCGAACCCGAGGCGTCGGTAGAACGCCTTCGCGCGCTCGTTGGACGTGCGGACGGCGAGCAGGACGCTTGCTGCGCCCCGCTCGTCGGCCCACGCGGCGACGGCGTCGACCAGGAGATCCGCCAGGCCGGTGCTGCGGTTCTGCGGGCGCACGTACATCGAGATCAGCTCGACGGACTCGTTGTCGCGAACGCCGCTCGCCATCCCCACGGGGGTCCCGCCCTCGAACGCCATGACGTTGAAGGGAACGCTCGTGAGGCGATCGCGCCAGTGTTCTTCGCGGTCGCGCGGACCCTGCCAGTCGACCAAGCGTGAGCCGAATGCGTCCGGTGACTCCTCGAGTGCAAGCAGTCGCAGCTCACGCCACGCCGGCCAGTCGTCGGCCCCGACCACGCTCAGCTCAGCCATCAGACCAGCCTGTCGCGGCGATGTCCGACGGACAAGCGGTCGCCGGCATGGGACGACGAGATCATCCGATCGTCCCCGTGCCGCTGCCTCAGCGAACCGTTGCGCAAGTATCTGAGGCGGTCGCTCGGCCTCATGGGCGATGACGGCAGCTCGGCTGCGCCATACGCTGGCCGGAGAGGGCGCCGTCTCCCCACCCTCATCGAGAGAGAGGCACGACATGCGAGCCAAGACGTTTGTGATTCCGATGGTGTTCGTTGCGGCCGCTGGCCTGACCGCGGCCGCGGGCAGTGTCGCGGTCGGGCGGGTAGCCCCAGCTCCGACGACGGTGACGATCAAGGCCGAGGGGACCGATCTCTCGGGGACGGTGAGCAGCCCGAAGCCCGTGCGCTGCGCTGACGGCCGCACGGTTCTGCTCATCAAGCAGATCGGAACCCGCGGCGGCGGCGACGACATCCGCTTCGGCATGGACACCGCCGGCCTCCAGGGCGACGTGTACACCTGGTCGACGGGCACGACCGGAACCGCCGGCCGGTTCTATGCCCGGGTGAAGCCGATCGAGGGCTGCAAGGGCGACACCAGCCCGACAGTGCGTGCCCAGCGCTGAGGCCGCCGCGGCGCCTCCTTCCGACCGTCCGCGGGCAACGGACGCTTCGAAGGGACCCGTGACATGCTCGACCGTGAGTTCAGGCATCGACGGGCACACTGAGCGATGCCGTGTAGCCAGTGTCGACGTTGCCCTTCATCGCCGCGAGCTGGTGGACCGCATGATCGTCTGCGAATACGAGGTCGGTGTCGAGCGACACCTGGGCGAGGTTGGCAACGCTGGCGGGGTAACCCTCGGTGGCGTAGACGGTCTTGCACACGCTCTCGGGAAGCGCGAGCTGCGAGGTCGCGATGATCGGACCCGAGGTGGTGGCATCGGCGACGCTGCCGTACACCTCGAAATGGACGTGCGGCCAGCGGCCTGAGTAGCACGCCGGGAAGATGCTCGTGAAGGTCACCGCGCCGTCGGCGTCGGTCGGCTGCACGCCGCGCAGGTAGTTCTGGTCGGCGATCGCGTCGCTGTACATCGAGTACTGCCCGTCGCGGTCGCAGTGCCAGAGGTAGACCGCGGCACCCTTGATCGGCTTGCCGTCGAGGTCGGTGACACCCAGCGCGATCGTTAGCGGGACGCCCGCGGCGACAGCCGACGCGCCGCCGAAGCTCGACCGGATGTCGCTGCGGACGATACCGCTGTCGTCGAGGACGTCGACTCCGTTCGAGCCGTCGCCGGGGTAGGGGCCGGCCGTCTCCTCGGGGATCGCGCCGTCGGCCGTCTGTCCGGACGACGAGCCACCCGGCGGTGTGCCCGGCCCAGACCCCGAGCCGGCGCCCTGTCCGATACCAGTCGAGGTATCGCTTCCCGTCGAGCACCCGACGAGAAACGCGGCCCCGGCCGCCCCGATCAGGCCGAGCGCGCGCCGACGAGTGAAGAGGGTCTGCAGATCGAACTGCAGGCCACGGTCGTGGTTGTCGATGTCGTCGCCGATCGAAGGCTCCTCGGTCGGATCGGGCGGCGCGGTGGAGAGAACCACGATCACCGCCGACTCTGCGCCGACGCTACCGACCTACTGTGCGCTTCCTGTGAGGGCTGGGCCTAGCCCCAAAGTGGAGCCACTTTGGGACATGGAGCGGCGGCTCGCCGGCCGCAGAGTGGAGCCACTTTGGGAAGGTCGCGTTGTCCGCGGGCTAGATGGTGAGTCTTGCCCGATGGAGT
>DATIOH010000157.1:0-13024 GCA_035473375.1 Nocardioidaceae bacterium
GCCTCGCACCGCCTCGTCGGCTGGTACGAAGCACTCGCTCGAAGCCTCGTGGGCGAGCGGACGCCTCCCGATCCACTCGACGGTGCCGACAGCTCTGACGGCCTGGTGAGCGCGCTTCACACCGAACTGACCAGCGTCGACGAGGCTTCCACGGCGACGGCCGCCCGGATGATCTGGACCCACGACTACCTCGACGCGATGCGTCGCTACCAGGGCTCGCTGGTCGGTCCGGCGCGCGAGGCACGTCGGGTCGCTGCCGAGCGGGACGGACGGCCGCTCGGCTGGATGCGGTGATCGGCGAGGCTCAGGGCTGGTCGAGGTCGGCCGGTGGCAGGCACGATAGGCACAGGGCGCGCAGACGGCCGCCCAGGGAGGACGGGCATGAGCGAAGAAGAGATGGTCGCATCGATGGAAGGCGCTCTTCGCGAGCTCGGCGTCCCCGAGAAGATCGCCGCGGTCGGACAGTTCCAGCCGCGTGGACACACCGGGTCGATGTTCGCCGGCGGCCTCATCGGCGACAGCCTGACCAGTTCGCTCGGCGGGCTCGGCGATGCCGTGGGCACCATCGGCGGTGCGATGGCCGGTTCGCGGATCCACGACGCTTCGTCCGGGCTTCCCGCCAACATGATGGTCGGCGTCAGCGACACCCACGTCTACGGCTTCTCCGCGCGCGGCCGGCGGGTTGTCGAGAACCTCGTCTTCCGCGTCGACCGTCAGAATCTCACCGTCAAGGTGCACCAGCGCGTCAACGTGCGGATCCTCGAGCTCATCGACGCGACGAGTGGCTCCAACATCCAGCTCGAAGGCAACCGAGTGCCGCTGACGCACAGCAAGGACGTCATCGACGTCCTGAATGTGTAGCGCAGGACGCGGCTGGTCAGCCCGGCGGCTGCGGGTCGCGCCACATGGTGTCGACCGTCGGTCCCTCGGGGAGATCGAACGCGCCGTGGATCACATACCCGGCCGCTTCGTAGCGACGCAGGTTGACCGGGTTCGTCGACTCGAGGTATGACGCGATGCCCTCGGCGTCGAGCTCGGCGAGCCGGTGGCCGACGAGCGCCATCCCGAGGCCTTGGCCGCGGTGGTCGGGATGCGTCGCGAGCAGGCTCAGATACCAGTAGTGACCCGGCGGACGACTCGACTCGAAGACCTCGAAGCCCTCCTCGATGAGAGCAGCACGGGGGCCGCAGACGTCAGCCATCACCTCCGCCGCGATCGCCGCGTTCTCAGCGTCGACCTCGTCGACGCCCGGCGGCACCCAGAGCGCGACAGCCGAGCAACGCGGCGCCATCATCAGGCCGCCGTAGCCAACGGCCGCAGCGACGAACGGGCGCCAGAACAGGCGGTGCCGCCGCACCCGCTCGTGATGGTCGGGTACGTCGGGGAAGGCCCACGCGCCCCAGACCGGATCGTCGGCGAAGCCCAACGCGAGAGTCGCGCTGACGTCGTCGATGTCGGCTGGCGTCGCAGGTCGGACGTCAAGAATCGCCACGCGGGCAGCATAGGCGCGTCGGCGGGGGGCCGAGTCGTGGGCCCAGCCGTCGGCCCAGTCGTGTGCCCAGTCGTGTGCCCAGTCGTATGCCTAGTAGATGTGCAGCTTCTCGAGCAGCGCGAACGGGTCGTCGATGCTCTCGAAGACGTCCTTGTTGTGCTTGATCATCTTGCTGCGCATGTAGACCCGGAGCCATTGCTTGTACATGTAGAGCTCGTAGCGGTCGAGCTTCTCGTGAAGCGGCAGTCCTGGCTGCGTGAGAAGTCCGGCGAGGTACGTCGCGCACTCGAAGCCGAGCGAGATCGACTGGAAGTACGGAGAGCCGATGGCCGAGTCGCCGGCAAGGAAGACCGGCGACCTGGCCAGCGGCGAGTCGTCGCGACCTGACGTCAGCCATTGCCGGTTCGTCGCGTTGCGCGCGCGGTAGAGGTCGAGGGGGATCCGGACGATCTCGAAGTCGCCGATCACCTCTCCAGCGGTCTCCTGCCTGACCTTGTCGATGAACCTGTCCATCGACTGGGCCACATCGGGGAAGTTGCCGCGCAGCCATTCGCCGTCGAAGCGCGGGGGCATCGCCTCGTAGTCGTCGGCGGTGATATTGACGATGCCCGTCACATGGCTGACGTTGCCGTCGTAGTGGGTGCGGTTGACCATCGGGATGAACTTGTAGTGCGGGTTCTCGATGTTCTTGTAGTACTTGCAATACTCGTTGCAGTCGTACGGCTGGCCGTACAGGAACGTGATGACGAGCGCGTACTCGAGCCGCACCTTCATGGTGTTCGCCTCGGGCCCGTCGTCGGGCACTGTCGTCAGCTGGTCGCGAAGCAGCGACCTGCTTCCGGTGCAGTCGATCACGATGCTGTGGGCGTCGAGCAGCGCGATCGCGTCGTCCGGAGTGATGGCCCCCGACGCGCGGCGCACAGGGCTCGACGTCCGCGAGTCGATCAGGTCGCTGACCGACCGCTCGATCGCGTTCAGCGGGCAGAAGCCCAACGACCAGGCGCGGAGTAGCTCCATGAGGTCAGGCGAGATCGCCTGCCGGAACGCGATGCCGTCGGCGAGTTCCTGCTTGTCGAAGACCGCCTCGATGCTGTCGGTGTCGATGGCGTCGGCGCAGTACGCCTCGACTGAGTCCGCCAAGAGGTACGGGGCGAGCTGGACCATCCGGGTCCGGGTGTAGTCGCTGCGCTGCTCATACAGCGAGACGTCGAGGCCGTCGACCTCCTGGAGAAGTGCCGTGAGCAGCAGGCCGACGGGGCCCGCACCGATCACATGCACCTGATTGATCGAAGACTGAGCGTCGACGGTTGACGAGATCGCGGGCGCGGACATGTGCCTCCTTGCTCATGCCGCAGCGCACCTTGGTGCGAGGGGCCTCGGGTCAACAGCCCGACGAGGCGGTGACTCGCAGCGTACCTTCGGCGGGGAAACCCAAAGCGGCGCCGTCGACGTCGTTGCGTCGACGGCGCCGCCCTGAAAGACGGACCGAGCCCTCAGCGGTCGTGCGGGCGGACCTTCTGAATCTGCTTCGCAGGTGCCGGGATCGCATTGCCATTGCCGGCGAGCACGACGTTCTGCGCGGTGAAGTCGCCACCGTCGATGAAGAGCGTCTGGTCGCAGGGATTGTTGAGCGTCAGGTGGAAGTTCGTCGATGTGCCCGTCTTCTCAACGAGGAGGAACGACATCGACACCGGCAACTCAAGGCCGCCCGTGGGCGCTCCGTACAGCTCCTGCGTCCGGCTGGCGACGACTGTCGGCGAGGCGTTGCGGGTGACGCTGAAGGACGGGAAGCAGCCGGCGCTCAGCTGGTTGTCGTGGTCGAGCTGGCCGTTGAACGTCAGCAGCGCCGCTTGGGGCTTTCCGGGTGCGCCGTCGAACTTGAGCCGGACGGCAGCGATCTCTCCGGAGGTGCCGGTCCCAACCGACGAGCCCACGCCGACCGTGGCCGCGCGCGGCATCGATCGGGAGAGTGCGAATGCGAGCTGGCCGCGGGTTGCAGCCTTGTTGGCCTGGAAGCCGTGGGGAGTCGGCGTCATGACGCCCGACTTGACGACGGCGTTGATCGCCCGGCTCTGCGGCGACTTGCCGTCCGAGCCGTGGTGTGCCGTCGCATAGGCGCCGGCGCCGCCGACAAGGGCGAGCACGGCGCCGATGCAGGCTCCGCGCCGAATCAGTCGAGATCGTCGAGATGGGTCGTGCAGGGAATCGCTCATGAGCGTGTCCTCGGATCGTGGTCGGGACAGGGGTGATTCGAGGAACGTATCGGCTCCCGCACGGGGCGGCGAGGCACCGAGCCGCATGTCATCCGGTGATGAACGCGAGGTTTAACGCAAATGCGCTATACCAGCGCAGAAACGCGCCATTTCGCCGATCAATCCGAGTTCTCGGACGCTGGCTGAGGTTGAGGGCCTACTCGCCCGTGACGCCGTCGATCGACTCGCGAAGCAGGTCAGCGTGACCGTTGTGCCTCGCGTACTCCTCGATCATGTGCACGATGATCCAGCGCAGGCTGAACGCACCCTCGCTGCGCCGCGACTCGCGTACCGACAGACGCTCGAGCCCGCCTTCGGCGATCGCCGCCGCGATGATCTCGTCGGACGCCGCAGCCGCGGAGTCGAACATCGCGCGCAGCTGCTCAGGAGAGTCGTCGTCGGCGCTGTGCCAGTCCCAGTCGGGGTCGGCGTCCCAGTCGACCGAGGCCCACGGCTCGATCTGCGGATTGCCGAGCAGCACCTCGTTGAACCACCACGTCTCGACGAGCGCCAGGTGCTTGACCATGCCGCCGAGCGTCATGGTCGACGGGGCGAGCGTGGCCCGCAGTTGCTCCGCGCTGAGGCCGTCGGTCTTCTGTCGCAGCGTGTCGCGGTGATAGTCGAGATAGGCAAGCAGCGTGTCGACTTCGCTGGCGCGCAGCGGCGGGTCTGAGCGTTCGGTGTCGGTCATGGGCTCGAACGCTAGTGCGTTCTCTGGCCCACGTCGCCTGCATTACCTCGCCCTGCATTACCTCGCCCGCGTCGACGTGCGGCGGCCGACGGTCAACTGCCCGCCGAGCCTGATCGACGACGCCACCAGAGGTAGCCGGCGGACGCTGCGCCGACGGCCAGCCCGCCGACGCCGATGGGCAGCCAGGTCGAGGTCGCGGACGTGTCGTCGCTGCGGAGCAGTCGCCCGGCAGCCGCGCTTGGAGGTGCTTCTGGCGGTCCGGTCACGCGGGTCACGTTCGACTCGACGCCGCCATTGACGAGCCGGGTGCCGCCGCACAGGTTCGCGCTCAGATGTCCGCCGCTGTCGCGCTGCAGGAGGAACATGTAGCGGCGGTCGACGTGCATGCCCTCGAGCCCGCACGACGCTCCGAGTCGCGCTGACCTGAAGACGATGCGGCTGTGCGGCGTGCCCTTGTACACGCGGTCGACGTCGACCACGTACCGGATCGGATCAGTGCTGCTGACGACGGGACCGCCGAACGGATCTCGAACGTCGGTGAGCGTGCCGGTCGCCACGACGTCGGCGGTCCCGACCTGGTCATTCAGCGCGGTGAAGGCGCAGCTGCACGCGAGAGCGGATCCGGCCTGCGCGAAGACCATCAACCCAGCGGCAATCGCGGCGGCCGCCATCAATCGGATCGCTCTCATGGTCAATCGGATGCTACAGACGCAGCGGCGGTTCCCGACGGCGTCGAGCGGACAGGTCGAAAGGCTGGGATCGAGGGCCGGCGTCCCTGGCCGGGGTCCAGAGCGTCATCTGCACCAAGGACCGGGACACATCCCCTCACGGCTGCGCCCCGGTCCTCGTGTCGTGGCCTGGTTCCTCGATCATCCGACGCTGCACGGTGCGTGACTGTTCGTCGGCTGACACTCCAGGCCTCGTTTCAACGGACGGTGCCACCCCGACAGTTCGCGCGGACGCTTCCAGGGGACAGGAAGTGGTGAGCACGGCATCCCATATCGCATGGAGTCATCGAAACCTCACGGTGTGTCACCAATGTGGTTCTGAGCATCCGCTGAATGGACCATCCGATCTCGCTTCATGGCTGATCGAACGCCGATCCGGGAGCAATCGCGGCTGCATTGCCGGACTCTGGTGTTCTCGCCACACCTTCGGCGAGAAGAACTTGGATGGCCCAGGACCCATCAGGAGAACCGCCATGTCCGACCCGACCTCGCCGCAGCCCGACAGCGTGCTCGCCGACTCCCGCGTGCGCGACAGCGCTCGTCGGCTGTTCGAGCAGCTCAACCCGGCCGACCGCGACCCCGAGATCGACGCCGACGCGCCCCAGCTGGCCATCTACGACTGGGAGATCGCGAAGGACACCGAGATCGAGCTAGCCGATGTCCGCACGTCGCTTCGACTCCTCGACGGCACGGCGATCACGCTCGGCACCGTTCAGGACGAGCACCGCGTCGTGTCGGTCGCCGACGCGGACGAGCTCGCCGACGTCGCCTGACGCTCACCACCGACAAACACTGCCTCCCCTCGCCAGCGCCGCGCGTGTGCCCGAAGACGTCCTTCCAGCCGCGGGCGGCGTTTGCGTGCGTGGTGGGTGATCAGTACAACGCGCCGAGATCCTGACTGAGCGCGAGCACGCCGAGAACAGGCACGACCGCGAAGCCAGCGCGCACCGCAACCCGGCCGGTCGGCGAGCTTCGCAGCCACGCGAACAGTCGGCGTGCGGGAAGCACCGCCGCCACGATGACGAGCACCGGCACGATCACCAGCAGCGCAGGCGCCAGGACAACAGCGAGCACGGCTGGCACGGCCCAGCGGGCGCGTCCCTGCGTCGTCCACGATCCCGGCGACCGCACCCGTTCGGTGACCACGGCGAGCGAGATGCCGACCACCGCCGGGAGCAGCAGGAAGAGCGCGATCGCCAGCCAGAGGGGCTGGAGTCTCGTGAAGTCGACCCCGTCGGGCTCGACCAGCATCGAGCCCACCAGCACGGCTGCCGTTGCTCCGACCGTCGCCTGCCGAAACCATCGCGGGCCGATCAGCCAGGGCGCGACCGCCAAATAGGCGGCTGCTCCGATCACCCCGACGGCTGCGCCGATGACCATCAGGTTGTAGGTGCCGCCGAGCGTGACCTGGCCGATCGTGAAGCCATGATCGCTCTCGACGCCTCTGACGTAGTCAGGCGAGGTGAGCCGGAGGACGAGCATGGCGATCCGGCTGCCCAGCCCGCCCACGATCGCTCCGACCGCCAACCCCGACACCAGGATCACGCGGACGATCTCTGCGAGCTCCTCGGCATAGCGCGGCTCGGCGTTGTCCCAGCCGCCCGCTGCGACCTCAGTCATGCAAGGAGGGTACGGCTCCGGCGACGCTGTGTCGTCCCCGTGTCGCCCTCGTGTCGCCCCCGGGAGATCGCCAGGCAACCGATCGTGTCGTCGCTTCCGTGTTAGACCATGACAGGGGGTGCCGGATGAGGCTCGGACACGAACGACCGGACGACGACCACTACGTCGCGTTCGCGTCGTCCGCGCTCGTCGACCTGCGCCGCACCGCGTATCTCATCTGCGGCGACTGGCATCGAGCCGACGACGTCGCGCAAGAAGCGCTCATCCGGATCTACTCGGCGTGGTCGCGCATCGAGCGCACGACCGGTCTGATGCCGTATGCGCGTCGGACTGTCGTCCGCCTGCTCGTCGACCACTCGCGCCGGCCCTGGCGCCGAGAGACGACGGGGGTGGCGGTCGACCCGGCCCCCGTCCGGGATCAGACCGACGTCGTCGACAACCGGATCCTGCTGCTCGAGGCGCTCGCCCAACTGCCGCCACGTCGGCGGGCCTGCGTGGTCCTGCGGTACTTCGACGACCTGTCGGTCGCCGAGACCGCCGCTGCCCTCGGCTGCAGTGAGGGGACGGTCAAGAGCCAGACCTCGCGCGGCATCGACGAGTTGAGGTCCGTCCTCGAGCAACGCGGCTTCACCGACCTCGGCCTTCTCAAGGGAGTGACGACATGACGCCTGAGTTCATCACCGAGCTGCATCGCGCCGCCGAGGCTGACGGCGATGCTCCTCAGCCACCCGACCCCGAGCGACTGCTCGCGCTCGCGAAGCGCCGCGACAGCCGCCGGCGGACGGCGACCACCGTCGGGACCATCGGCCTGGCGTCCACCGTGGTCGCGGCCGTCGGAGTCGGGTCGGCACTGCTGGACTCGCCGGCCCCCAACGGCTCCCATCCGAAGCTGGGGCCCGCCGGCAACGATGGGTCTGGTCACACCGCGCAGACCGATCGCCCGCACCAGACAGGGCCGGCGGAGTTCGTCTCGCAGCGCGTGGCCCGCGACGACGTGATCGGCGTCTGCATCTCGCAGCTCGACGCGTTGGCCGTCGAACCGCGCACGACGTGGGAGATCGATCCCGGCCAGCGGGCGAGGTTCTTCTACGCGGGGCAGCGGGTCAGCTTCCTCGGCACCGGCAACGTCTCCGCGTCGTGCACCATCCCGAGCGGCGACCACGCGCCCCCGAGCAGAGTGACGGCGCCGATCGCCGACGAGTCCGACACTGCGGGAATCCTGCAGCAGTGCGGCGTCGTGGCCGGCTTCGACTTCTCCGACTGGACTGTCGACTCGGCGATGACCGCCGCGGACGGCACGGAGGCTGTCCTCAGCTCCGACAACGGCTTCACCGCCGTCTGCGCGCTCCAGCCGGCCGGCTGGGACGCCGGATCGGACCAGGTCGTCGACCTGCCGTATCTGTCGGACGCGCAGATGTCGCGGTACCGCAAGGGCGACCACTACGACGGCCAGTACTACTTCGTCAGCCTCGACGCGTCGGCGTTGGACATCAAGACGTCGAACCCACTCTCAGGCGCGCTGCTCTGGGGCGGCATCACGATGTTCGACCGCAATGACGACATCGCAACCAACGCGGCGACGGTCACGCTGTCGTACGGCGGCGAGTCGATCACCCGGCCGGTCGTCGACGGCCACGTCGCGATCCGCTGGCTGCTGCCGAACGCCGCCGACGCCGACGTGGCGTACGACGTCGTGGTCAAGGACCGCAACGGCCAGGTGCTGGCCAGCTACAACATTGCCGGCCAGAACTGACGCCATCGCCAAACTGGCTCCACTTTGAGAGTCCAAAGTGGAGCCAGTTTGGGTAGATCATCCGATCTGGCGAGAGGTCAGTGCACCCTCACCGGCTTGGTCCACGCCGACCATGGGCCGTCGCCGGTCTTGTTGACGGCCCGCACTCGGAACTTGTACGAGTGCCCCGCCTTGAGGAACGTCATCTTGACCTTGAGGGCCTTGCCGCCGACGACGCGGTGCTGCCCGTCGGAGCTGACGATCTTGTAGTGCGCGATCGCGGAGCCGTTGGGCTTCGCGGCCGACCACTTGACCACGGCCGAGTTGTTGCCGCCCTTGGCGGACACGCCGGTGACCTTGCTCGGCACGCCAGCCGGCGTGACGTTCTTGCTGGCGGTCGCCTTGCCTCGCCCTGCGGCGTTCACGCCGGCCACGGTGAAGTGGTACGGGTGGCCGTTCTTCAGCTTCTTGAAGACCGTGCTGCGGGCAGAGCCGTCGACCGTCTTCTTCACGCCGCCCGGGAGCCGGGTGACGATGTACGACGAGACAGCCTTGCCGTTGGGCTTGGCGGGCGTCCAGGTGACCTTGGCCTGCTTGTTCCCGGCCTTCGCCGTCACCTTCGCGGGCGCACCGGGCTTGCCGAAGGGCGTGACCGCGTTCGTCTCCTTCGAGTTCGCGCTCGGCCCGACGGTGCTCTCGGCCCTGACGCGGAAGGTATACGCCGTGCCCGCCTTGAGGCCGGTCACGTCGCAGGTCAGCGTGTCGGCGCCGATCGCCGCGCAGGTCTTGCCGTCGGGGAACGACGTGGCCGTGTAGCCGGTGATGGTGCCCTGGCCGTCGGCCGACGGCCGCTTCCAGGTGACGGTCGCCGCGTGGTCGCCCGCCGTTGCGGCCGGCTGGCGTGGGCGGCTCGACGGGGTTCCGGTCAGGACCGTGACGGAGTGGACGGCGCTGTCGGTGGCACCGTCGTTGTCGGTGACGCGGAGCTTCACCGAATAAGTGCCCGGCGTGACGAAGTCATGGGTGGGGTTGATTCCGCTGCCCTCAAAGCTGCCGTCATTGGTCCAATCCCACTCATACGAGGCGATCGTTCCATCGGAGTCGGTTGACGTCGACGCGTCGAAGGAGCAGGTGCCGTCGTTCGCGGTGCAGTCGGTGGTGAATTTGGCGACCGGGGCCACGTTGTCGAGGGCACCACCCTTGAACACAGTCAGGTAGTCGACCTGCCCGACGTAGTACTGGCACGAGTTCACCGACGCGCAGCCGACCTTGCCGCCGACCGTGGTCGTGTCGGCGTTGTCGATGCCCGTGACCGCCTTGTTCTGGTGGCCGTCCTTGACGTCGTCGACGTAGACCGTGGTGCCGGTCGCGGTCAGCTCGCACCGGATCGTGCGCCATTGGTTGTTGTTGACAAGAGACTTGCTCTTGGTCGCTCCCTGGACGGTGTCGCTGCGGAACAGGCACGAGACCTGCCCGCCCTGCAACTGGACGCGCCACTGGCCGCCGGCGGTGGCACTGTCGCCCTTCTGCGCGATAACGCCGCTCGTAGCGGAGGTCTTGATCTTCGCCTCGACGGCGAACTCGCCGCTGCCGGGGTCGAGGTCGGCGGAGTCGGGCACGAGGACCACGCGCGCGTCGTTGACCACTGTCGGCGTCGCCCACTGGTAGCCGAATCCGGCGCCGATGGCGGCGTGGGTGTCGAGGCCGGCCACGGCAGCGCCGGCGCCGATCGCGCCGTCGTTTGTGCCTGCGCTGTCGGCCATCGTGGTGCCGGTGTCGTTCTCCATCTGGTAGTTCGCGACGACGTTCGTCGGCGCCTTGTTGGCTGCGGTCGCTCCGGCGAACGGCGTGATCGCGAGACCAGTCGCGATAAAGGCCGCCGCGGCAGCGTTGAGTCCCCTGCGCATGTGTCCTCCGAGCTTGTCGCGAATCGGCATCGATCGATCGCGAAATGTCGTGGGCCGCCGACGGCGGCTAGCGCCGCCATTAAAACCTGTCTCGGCCCGGCCCGTCACCTCTTCGTGTCAGAAGGCCCTTCCGCGCACCGCGGTCGCCCGCGAGAATGCCTGGGTGGTGACGGAACGCTCTGCCTCGCTCGCGGGTTTCGGCGACGCCGATCTCGAGTACGACCTCGCGCACGAGGCGGCCACCGACTCGGCGGAGAGGGCCTCCAGGCCGACCCGGACCAACCCGCCTGACGATCTCCGTGGCGCAATCGTCGCGACCGAGACCACCGACAGCGGCAGCGACTACGGGTACGACCTCGCGCACGACATCCCCCAGCAGATGGCCCCGAAGATGCCCCGGAAGATGCCCCGGCAGCGAACCTGACCGTCCCCCAAAGTGGCTCCACTTTGGGAGAGGGGTGTGCGGAATCGCGACGCGACAGGCCCCAAAGTGGCTCCACTTTGGGAGAGGGGTGTGCGGAACCGCGACGCGACAGGCCCCAAAGTGGCTCCACTTTGGGGAGAGGGGTGCGGAATCGCGACGCGACAGGCCCCAAAGTGGCTCCACTTTGGGTCAGGTGGCGGGGCCTGTCGGGTTGGCCTCGGGCTCCTCGGCGACCGGGCGGGGCAGCGCGGTACCGGTGCCCTCGATGTCGATATGCGGCAACACCTTGTCGAGCCAGCGTGGCAGCCACCACGCCGCCTCGCCCATCAGCGACAGCGTGGCCGGTGCGAGCGTCACGACGAGGATGCCGGCCAGCAGCACCGCGGTGGCGAGCCCGACGCCGAACTGCTTGATCGTCGGATCGCCATTGAGGATGAAGCTCGCGAACACCGACGTCATGATCAGGCAGGCCGCCGTGGTGATGCGCGCGCTCGACTTGAGGCCGGACGCCACCGCCTCCCGCGCCGGCTCGCCGCCGAGATGGTGTTGCTGCACATGGCTGACGAGGAACACCTCGTAGTCCATCGACAACCCGAACAGCACGGCGAACATCATCAGCGGCACGTAACTCGCAATCGGCACGCCGTCGCTCGTCGTGTGGATGCCGACCAGTGAGACACCCCAGCCCCACTGGAAACATGCGGTGAGGACGCCGAAGGCGGCGGCCGCCGACAAGACGTTGGTGATAGCCGCCTGCAAGGGCACGAGCACCGAGCGGAACGCGATCATCAGCAGGAGGAATCCGAGCAAGATGACGGTCCCGATGACCAGCAGAAGTCGTTTCGAGATCAGCTCGGCCAGGTCGACGTACGACGCGGTATAGCCGCCGACGTACGAGGTGATTCCGCCCGCTGCCTCGACCTTCGGTACGACGTCGTCGCGGACGTCGCCGAGCAGGGCCGCCGTCTCGTCGGACGCGGGCGACGTGGTCGGCACCGCGGACAGCATGACGACGTCGCCGTGCTTGTTGATCTGCGGAGGTGTGAGCGCCGTGACCCCAGAGGTGCCCGAGAGCGCGTTCTGGAGCCGGACGACTCGGGGATCGGTGCCGCGGGGGTCTCCACCGGCCGCCGTCACCATGGTGGTCAGCTGCTTCTGCAGCTTCTCCGCCTGCTTCTGCTCCTGCTCGGCCTGCTGCTGCTCGGCCTTGAGATGGTCGGCCTGCTGCTGGAGTTGGTCGCCCTGCTGCTGGAGCTGGTCGCCCTGCTTCTGGAGCGAGGCTCCTTGCTTCTCCAGGTCGGCCTTCTGCTGGGTCAGGTGTGCCGCCTGATCCTGGAGGCGGGCCGCCTGCGCCTGGAGCGCGTCGCCCTGCTGCTGCAGCTGGTCGGCCTGTTGCGGCAGCTCCTCGGCCTGTCGGGCCAGTTTCACGGTCTGCTCGGCGAGGTGCCGGGCCTGCTCCTTGAGCGGCGCGAGCTCCTGGCGGACGCCCTGCTCCTTGTCGCGCAGTTCGGCTAGGCGGGCGCGGAGCCGGGCCTGCCGATGGGGATGGCCGTCCAGCCGGTCGATCCGCCGGATCAAGATCCGCTCGTGGCGGTCGATGCGGCCCAGCTGCCGAAGGAGGGGCAGGGCCTCGTGGGCGAGCGCGACCTTCTTGTCGTGGAGCACCGTGCGTCGAGCCTGAAGTCTCGACTTCTTGGCTTCCAGCCGGGCCTGCTGCGCCTCGAGCTGGGACTTCTGCTGCTCGAGCGACGCCTGCTCTGACTGCAGCGTCGCCGCGGAGGCCTCAAGGGCCGTCTGCTGCTGCAGCAAGGCCGCCTGTTGACGCTCGAGCGACGCCTGCTCGGCCTCCAGCTGCTTCTGCTGTTGCTCGAGCTGCTTCTGCTGCTTGGGGAGCTGCTTCTGTGCCTTCTCGAGCTTCTTCTGCAGCGAGGTCGCCTGGTTGTACTTGTTGGTGTACTCGGCGCTCGGCTGCGCCGGGGGTTCGAGCTTCGAGGCGACTTGAAGCGGGCCGTTGTAGCCGACGCCGAAGCCGGCGGTGATCAGGTCGTATGCCTGCCGCTCGGTGGTGTCGGGGTTGGTGGCACCGATGTCCTCCTGGCCGAACTGCAGACTCGGCGCCGGCGTGATCAGGGGTGCCAGCGCAACGAGTGCGCCGATCGCGATCCACAGCGGATAGCG
>DATIOH010000158.1:0-9552 GCA_035473375.1 Nocardioidaceae bacterium
GATGGTGTTCTACGACCAGCGCTCGCACGGCCGCTCGGGACGGTCGCGCCGCGAGCACGCGACGATCGACCAGCTCGGAGTCGACCTTGCCGCCGTTCTCGACCAAGTCGTCGGCGACGGCCCGGCGGTCCTGATTGGGCACTCGATGGGCGGCATGACCGTGATGGCGCTCGGGTCGCACTTTCCCGAGCTCTTCGGAGACCGGATCATCGGCGTCGCCCTCATCGCATCCAGCGCCGGCAGCCTCAACGCCGAGACGCTCGGCCTGCCCGGCCTGCCCGGGCGCGTGCTCCGTCGGATGACACCCGCCGTGGTGGCCACCCTCGCGCGGGCGCCGCGGCTGGTCGAGTCGGGGCGTCGCGCCGGGTCCGACATCGGCTTCGTGCTCACCCGCAAGCTTGCGTTCGGAGGGCCGGTCCCGCAGGAGTACATCGACTTCACCGACGAGATGCTCGCGGCGACGCCTTTCGAGGTCGTCGCCGACTTCTTCCCGGGATTCGACGTCGACGATCGACGCGAGACGATCGCTGCGCTGGCCGCCGGCGAGTGCACCGTTGTCTGCGGCACAGCCGACGCGATCACGCCGATCGAGCACAGCCGGGCGATCGCCGACATGCTTCCAGGCTCCCGACTCGTCGAGCTTGAGGGCGCTGGCCACATGGTCATCCTCGAACGGCACGCTGATGTGACCGCGGCGATCGCCGAGCTTGTCGCGCGCACGGGTACCGGCGAATGAGCGGGCTCACCGTCGACGAAGTAGGTCCCGACGAGGCGGACGACGTCGTCGCAGTCATCCATCGCGCGTTCCGGGCTCGCCCGCTGCTCGACCCTCCCTCGACCGCGACTGACGAGACTCGCGAGTCCGTCGCCGAGGCTCTCGGCGCCACCGGGGGACTGCTGGCCCGCGGCGACGGCGCTCCGGTCGGCGCGATGTTGTTCGACATGTCATCGCCGGGTCGACTGGGGCTTCGTCGCGTCGGCGTCGACCCGACGGGTCAGCTCCACGGCGTCGCGTCGGCGATGGTCGGGGTGGCTGAAGACGTCGCCGAGCGACGCGGCCTCGACGGCGTGTGGCTCAAAGCGCGCGTCGAGTTGCCCGACACGGTCGAGTTCTGGCGGCGCCGCGGCTACTCGACCGAGTTGTCCGAAGGACCCAACCTGATCCTCGGCAAGGCACTGCCGGTCACTCGTGCGCTCCCCACCGAAGCCGACGCCCGCGAGTTCGGACGCCGGCTGGCGGGCCTCCTGGCTGGCGGCGACCTGATCGTGTTGAGCGGTGCCCTGGGCGCCGGCAAGACGACGCTGACGCAGGGCATCGGCGCCGGCCTGGGCGTGCGCGGCGCGGTGACGTCGCCGACGTTCGTCATCGCGCGAGTCCACCCCAGCGAGGGGCGAGGGCCCGCGCTTGTCCACGCTGACGCATACCGCCTCGGAGGCGTCGCCGAGCTCGACGACCTCGACCTCGACGCGTCCCTCGACGCGAGCGTCACCGTCGTCGAGTGGGGTGAGGGCGTCGCCGAGGGCCTCGCCGACGACCGGCTCGAGGTTCGTCTCGATCGGCTCCGCGGCGGCGACGCCTCGGGCGCTGACGACACACGCGTCGTCAGCGTGCGTCCGCACGGCGCCCGGTGGTCGGCAGTCCCGCTCCGCTCGACGCTTCTCACGTAGGATTCGCGGTCGTGCTACTCGCCCTCGACACCGCGACCCAATCGGTCACCGTCGCCGTTCACAACGGCGAGCAAGTGGTGGCTGAGTCGTCCGTTGTCGACCCGCTGCGGCACGGCGAACTGCTGGCACCCGGCATCGAGGCAGCCCTGCGCGAGGCCGGCGCCGACATCCGCGATCTGACCGGCATCGCCGTCGGAGTCGGTCCAGGGCCGTTTACCGGGCTCCGCGTCGGCATCATGACCGCGCGCACCATGTCGCTCGCTCTCGGTGTTCCGGTTTACGGCGTGTGCACACTCGACGTCCTCGCGTTCGCCGTCCAGACAGACGGCCCGTTCGTCGTCGCCACCGACGCCCGACGCAAAGAGGTCTACTGGGCTCGATACGACCATCCGACGGTGCGTGTGTCCGAGCCGGCGGTCGACCGACCCGTCGCCGTCGCGACTGAGCTGCCGGCCGCCGGGCGGGGTGCGGCGATGTATCCAGACTCGTTCCCCCATCCGATCGAGCCCGAGTATCCGCGAGCAGGCGACCTCGCCTCGATCGTGGTGTCGGGAGCGGCGCGCGTGCTGGCACCCGAGCCGCTGTACCTTCGGCGTCCCGACGTGGCGGAGCCGGCTCCGCGGAAACGGGTCTCGTGACGACCGTCCGCGCGGCTGCCGCGACCGACCTCGACGCCGTGGCCGCGCTCGAGGCGCGGGTCTTCGCCGACGCGGCGTGGTCGCCGCGGTCGGTCGAGGAGGAATTCGCCGGGCTCGGCGACACCCGGCGCATCGTCGTCGCCGTCGACGACACCTCCGGCGATGGTGCGGTGGTGGGTCATGCCGTGCTGTTGGCGGCGGGAGACACGGGCGACCTGACGCGGGTGGCGGTCGATCGGGCCCGCCGACGGCTCGGCATCGGGTCGCGGTTGATCGACTCGCTGGTCGCGGAGTCTCGCGTCATCGGGCTCGACGCCATACTGCTCGAGGTTGCAGACACCAACACCGCGGCGATCGCGCTGTACGAGCGACACGCGTTTGAGCCGATCGACCGCCGGCGCGCGTACTACCCCGACGGATCCGACGCTCTGGTGATGCGAAAGCCGCTCCACGGATCGGGCACACCATGACGACGACCCATGAACCGCTGGTGCTGGGGATCGAGACATCGTGCGACGAGACAGGCGTCGGCGTGGTTCGCGGCACGACCTTGCTGGCCGACGCGGTCGCGTCGAGCGTCGACGAGCACAGCCGCTTCGGCGGGGTCGTGCCCGAGGTCGCGAGTCGCGCGCACCTCGAGGCGATGGTCCCGACGCTCGAGCGAGCCTGTCGCGACGCCGGCATCGCGCTCGGCGATGTCGATGCTCTCGCGGTGACGTCGGGACCGGGCCTGGCCGGAGCGCTGCTGGTCGGGGTGGCGGCGGCCAAGGCGCTCGCGCTCTCACTGGGCAAGCCGTTGTACGGCGTCAACCATCTGTCCGCCCACGTCGCGGTCGACCAGCTCGAGCACGGCCCCCTGCCCGAGCCGAGCGTCGCCCTCCTCGTCAGCGGTGGGCACTCGAGCCTGCTGCGGGTCGCAGACGTCACCGGCGACGTCGAACAGCTCGGCGCCACGATCGACGATGCGGCGGGCGAGGCGTTCGACAAGGTTGCCCGGCTGCTCGGACTGCCGTTCCCCGGCGGCCCGCACATCGACCGCGAGGCGACGGGCGGGTCGGTGACGATCGACTTCCCGCGCGGACTCAGCGCCGCGAAGGACGCCGAGCGCTACCGGTTCGACTTCTCGTTCAGCGGGCTCAAGACCGCGGTCGCCCGGTGGGTTGAGGCGCGCGAGGAGTCCGGCGAGCCGGTGCCCGTCAGAGATGTCGCGGCGTCGTTCCAGGAAGCGGTCTGCGACGTGCTGAGCCGCAAGGCCGTCGACGCCTGCCGCGCATCCGGCGTCGACGACCTCGTGATCGGCGGCGGCGTCGCCGCCAACTCGCGGCTTCGGGTGCTCGCCGAGGAGCGAGCGGCGAAGCACGGCATTCGTGTGCGCGTGCCGCGGCCGGGGCTCTGCACCGACAACGGCGCGATGGTGGCCGCCCTCGGAGCCGAGCTCGTGCGGCGCGGTCGCCGTCCGTCCGCGCTCGACCTGGGTGCGGACTCCTCGCTCCCGGTCACGACGGTCGTGGTCTGAGCGCTCAGTTGGCGGTCAGCTGATACGGCTGGACCAGCGACACCGGTTCGAAGGGCGTGACCGTCTGCGGCAGTGTCGTCAGCTCGCAGTCGGGGCTGTCGACCGAGCAGCGCACGATGGACGACTTGCGGCCCTCCAGGACGACGGCGACGACCGTGTCGGCGTCGCCGTCGAACGTCGCGCGGGCGAAGGTGCCGTGCGTCCGGAACTCCTGGACCACCGCGCCGGTCTGCGCGTCGAGCACCGCGAGCGCCGTCGGCCCGAACCCGTCGGCGGGAATCGGAAGTGCGAGCACCCGGCTGCCGTCGGCCGAGAACTCGACGGGGGTCCAGTCGCAGTCGGTCCAGATCGTCGCCTTCGTGGCGGCGTCGATCATCAAGCTGCAATGACGCTGCCCCGGCTCGAAGTTGCCGCGCGACGGCAGGCCGGCCAGCAGAGTCTCGTCGGGGCTGACCGCGGTCACGGTCTTGAGGTTCTCCCACGGTGTGGTCACGCCGCTGGTCTTGTCGGCCATCGCGACCAGAGCGACGACCTCGCCGTTGCCCTTCTGGATCGCGTTGAAGACGACCCGACCGTTGAAAGCGCCCATCACCTGACGCACCCGCATGCCCGTGTCGACCGTCTCTACGGAGTCGGCGCCGCCGTTGACAGCGGTCGCCGAGACGATCGTGTCGGACTTCGCCGGCTGACCGGAGGCATCGGTGTCGTGCAGGGCGAAGACCGCGGCCTTCGTGCCCTGGTCGATCGCCGGGGGTGTCACGGACGTCGCCTGTGGGAGGTCGGTCGGACCGTCGCCGGAGACCTTCACCGTCAGGCTGTCTGCGTTGCCCACGTCCTGCTGCCACAGCAGCGTGCCGTCCTGAAGCGCCGCGGCATCGGTGATGACCGTGCCTTCGGCTGCGTCGGCCGGGTGCACAGTTCCGGACGCGTCGACGAACGTCGCTCCAGCGATGTACGGCACCTGAGGAGTGTCGCCGCCCGGCAGATCGGCGAGGGCGACCTGAACAACCGGCCGGGGCGTCGGGGCGGTCCCGTCATCGGTCGTGGGCTCAGAGGCCGTGTGGTCGGTGTCGCCGTTGCCGTCGAGCTGTGCGCCGACGGGAATCGCGATTGCCACCGTGGCGAGCACGGCCACGGTCGACAGGGCGACGCGACGCCGGCGAATGCCGCGCGCCTTCGACAAGGCGCCGTCGGCGAGGTCGACGTGATGGGCAGTGTCGGCGTGCTCGCCGAGGGCCGCGCGAAGCTGTGCCTCGAAGTCGTCCTCGGGCTGATTCGAGCTGCTCACGATCGCCCTCCGAGCAGGCCGGGGTCCGTCGTCACTGCGGCGCGCATCGCGGCGATGCCGCGCGAGGTCTGGCTCTTGACGTTGCCGACCGAGCAGCCGAGGACCGCAGCGGTGTCCGCCTCGCTGAGGTCCTCGTAGTACCGGAGCACGACGGCTGCTCGCTGGCGCGGCGGAAGTGTTTGGACGACCCTCCACATGGCGTCGCGGGTCTCGACGTCGGGATCGACGGTTCCGCGGTCGGGCAGCACCTCAGAGGTGCGCTCACGACGCTTCCACGCCCGCCGCCACATGCTGGTGTTCTCGTTGACGATGATGCGGCGGACGTACGAGTCAACCGCGCCGCGGTCGCGGAGCCGGTCCCAGGTGAGGTACGTCTTGGCCAGCGCCGTCTGCACGAGATCTTCGGCGGTGTGGTGGTCGGACGTCAGCAGGTAGGCGAATCGGACCAATGCCTGCTGGCGCGCTTCGACGTATTCGACGAAGTCGCTTTCGGCCTCAGCCGTAGTCCCCCGACTCACGGTGCCCCACCCTAGGGCATCGCCCTGCGTGAGCTCCGCCGTCATCGTGACCGCGGTGGTCGTCATCTCGCCTCCTCGCCGTGCCGCCCTGTTTCAGACGAGGTGAGCGGGCCCGCAGGTTGCATGGCCTCAAGTCGACTGGAGGCGCAGGCTCAGCGGGATCGGGTCAGCCGGCCGAGCGGCGGCGGTCCGGCTCCAGGAGCTGTTGCACTCGAAGAACGTGGCGAGGGTTGGGAGGAGATCGCCGCCGCCCCGGTCGTCGTATCGCAACAGAGTGTCACGAATAGGGCGAAGGATACCGCAACGCATGAATGTACTCGATCAGGTGCAGACCGCACCGCTCGTAGGCCCGGACAGCCGCAGCATTCGAGAGCGGGGTCTGCACCGTCACACCGCTCGCACCCGCTCTGGCCAGTGCTCCAACGGCGGCGAGGGTCACCGCTTGCCCGTGTCCGCGAGCGACATGGTCGCGGTGGTGCCGACTGGCTCGAGGATGCCGACCCGCTCCGGCCCGGCCGTCCACGTGGTGGCGCCGGCCACCGCGACGCCGCTGTCGTCGCGTCGCAGCAGGTCGAGGTCGCGCCGATATCCGGGGCCGGCAGCCATCTGATGCCAACGATCGACGGTGAAAGTCGAGTGCTGGAAGGCGTTGAACTGGACGTTGACGCGGTCGCGGACGTCGTCGTCGGTGTCGACGGGGCACGCAAGGCCTTCGCCGAGGTTGGCTTCGGCGTCCGACAGCGGTCGATAGAACAGCGCCCACGGGTCTGGGTCGAGGCTCCACTCGTGGCCGATCAGCCACCCGCGCAGCGCGGAGTCGGGCGCTGCGTCGCAGAAGACCTCGGTGCCGGTCTCTGTCAGCGATTGGACGAGTTCACCGAGCGCCGCGGCGAGCTCCTCGTCGTCCTTGCGGTCGGGCCGCAGTGTCGGGCGGAGCCCCTCGGACTCGACAATCGCCGTCGCGACAATCTCGCCGCCGTCTCGTGCGACGACGATCGTGCCGTCGAGATCCGCGTCGTCGAGGCGGAGATGCCACCCGACGTCGCCGGCATGGAGTCCGGTCACCGGTCCGTGCTGCGGGGCCCACTCGGCGAGCGCCGCGATCGCTGTGGCCGCCAGCGGCCGCCCGCCCCGCTCGACTGCGATCGCCACGCTCAGACCGTAGCCCGCCGACCGTTGACTGCCGAACGGATTAACTGCCGGCGTGGAGTGGCTCGACGAGCAGTGCCTGCGCGCCGCTCGGCGTGCGGGTCAAGACGAGCGTGGCTGCGGCCGAGCCCCGCAGACGGAGCCGCTCGCGCAGTTCCTCGGGCGTCACGGCGACGCCGCGCTTCTTGATCTGGAGCGCGCCGATGTCGCGGGCGCGAAGGGCGGCTCGCAGTGCCTTCTCGCGGTAGGGGAGCACCTCGAGCACTCGGTACGACGAGCCGAGCGGAGATCGCGCCGGCTGATGCGCTGAGACGTACGCCAGGTGCGGATCGACAAGCCAGCCGTCGACCGCTGCGGCGAACTCGGTGACGAGGTGCGCGCGGACCACGGCGTCGTCCGGCTCGTACAGGTACTCGCCGACCGGCGCCGTCTCGACCTCGACTCCCGGGCCGTCGACGGCGGCGAGTTGCGCGACCCCACCGTCGCGTCCGACGACCGTCGCCCGGCGGGCGCAGTCGGCGAGGTCGGCGGACCACAGGGTCGCCTCGCGAAGCTTGCCCGCAACGCTGACCCACTCTGCCTCGGCCCGGTCGGGGATCAGCTCGTGGGGGATTCCAGGGGCGACCTTGGCGACTGCGCCCCCACGCACGAGCGCGTCGATCTCCGACCATGGCGGGGAGTAGCGGTCGGGGTCGAAGACCCGCTTGCCGCCGTCGCGCCGTGCTGGGTCGACGAAGACAGCGTCGTGCCCGTCGGTCGGGTAGCCGCTCGCGTCGGCCACCTCGACGACGTCTTCAAAGCCGAGCGCCGCGAGGTTCGCCTGCGCGACAGAGGCAGTCAGCGGGTCGCGGTCGACCCCGGTGACCCGGATCCCAGCCCGGGCGAAGGCGATGAGGTCGGACCCGATGCCGCAGCAGAGGTCAAGGATCGACCGGCGCCCGGCCGACGCGATCCGAGCGGCACGCCGATCGGCGATCCAGCGGTGCGTGGCCTGCTCGAGTCCGACGGAAGTGA
Organism: Nocardioidaceae bacterium; assembly: GCA_035473375.1. Classification (GTDB taxonomy): domain Bacteria; phylum Actinomycetota; class Actinomycetes; order Propionibacteriales; family Nocardioidaceae; genus DATIOH01. The sequence goes on from DATIOH010000158.1 coordinate 7,792, forward strand.
AGAACAGGCGGTCCGCGTCGTCGCCGACCTTCTCGCGTGCTCGCGCCCGCAGCCGTAGCTGCGTCATCGCCGCTGCGATGTCGCCGGAAGCGTGACCCCGGCGACGCAGTCGCTCGGCGGCCGCGAGATCGTCGGTCTGCGACAGCTCCGCGGCCGTCTCAGCCAGCAGCCGCTGTCCGTCAGCGGTCCGCAGTCTCTCGATCTGACCCACGTCCACGGATGGCGGCCCTCCCGACTAGCACTCGGCTTGACCGAGTGCTAAGACGCGTCTAGATTCGGTATTGGCACTCCGCACCCGAGTCTGCCAAAACGCGAGGTTACGGCACCTGCGACGACGTGACTCCCGCGCCACCAGCCAAAAGTTCAAAGAGCAACCTCTCTCATCCCGTGAAAGGTGAGGTCAGCAAGTGTCTGTCAGCATCAAGCCGCTCGAAGACCGCATTCTCGTCCGCACGCTCGAGGCCGAGCAGACCACGGCCTCCGGCCTGGTCATCCCCGACACCGCCAAGGAGAAGCCCCAGGAGGGCGAGGTCCTGGCCGTCGGCCCCGGCCGTATCGACGACAGCGGCAACCGCGTTCCGCTCGACATCGCCGTCGGCGACGTCGTGATCTACAGCAAGTACGGCGGCACCGAGGTCAAGTACTCGGGCGAGGAGTACCTCATCCTCTCGGCGCGCGACGTTCTCGCCGTCATCCAGAAGTAACCCCTGATCGCCAGCGCTCACGCCCTCGTGTCCATCGCGGACGCCAGGGCGTGACTGCTCTGGGGACGATCGCCCGCCCTCGACTCACGAGCGAACCCGACATATAAGGGACAAGAGGAACGCAATGCCCAAGATCCTGGAATTCGATGAAGACGCTCGCCGCGCGCTCGAGCGTGGCGTCGACGCACTGGCGAACACCGTCAAGGTGACGCTCGGCCCCAAGGGCCGCTACGTCGTGCTCGACAAGAAGTGGGGTGCTCCGACCATCACCAACGACGGTGTGACGGTGGCCCGCGAGGTCGAGCTCGACAACCCGTTCGAGAACCTCGGCGCCCAGCTCGCCAAGGAAGTCGCGACCAAGACCAACGACATCGCCGGCGACGGCACGACCACGGCCACGGTCATCGCGCAGGCGCTCGTGCACGAAGGGCTGCGGGCGGTTGCTGCCGGCGCCGGCCCGATGAGCCTCAAGCGCGGCATCGACCGGGCCGTCGAGGCGATTACCGCTGCGCTGGTCGAGTCGGCGCGTGAGGTCGACTCCACCGACGACATGGCGCACGTTGCGACCATCTCCGCCCGCGACAGCCAGATCGGCCAGCTGATCGCCGAGGCGTTCGACAAGGTCGGCAAAGACGGGGTCATCACGGTCGAGGAGTCCAACACTCTCGGCACCGAGCTCGAGTTCACCGAGGGCATGCAGTTCGACAAGGGCTACATCTCGCCGTACTTCGTCACCGATGCAGAGCGGATGGAGGCCGTCCTCGACGACCCGTACATCCTGCTCAACCAGGGCAAGATCTCGTCGATCTCCGACTTGCTGCCCGTGCTCGAGAAGGTCGTGCAGGCCGGCAAGCCGCTGATCATCGTCGCCGAGGACATCGACGGCGAGGCGCTGTCGACGCTCGTCGTCAACAAGATCCGGGGCACGTTCAACTCGGTCGCTGTGAAGGCACCGGGCTTCGGCGATCGTCGCAAGGCCATGCTCCAGGACATCGCCGTCCTCACCGGTGGTCAGGTGATTTCCGAAGAGGTCGGTCTGAAGCTCGACACGGCGACG
>DATIOH010000159.1:0-5492 GCA_035473375.1 Nocardioidaceae bacterium
GCCCGCACGCAAGCTCCGCGGGCATCGGTGTCGACCTGCACGTGTCACGTCGGCCGTAGGGTGACCATCAGCCACTTCCCGCATCCTCGAGGAGCCCACTGTGTCGTTTGAGACCCAGCCCGACGCCATCGAGAAGGAGACCGGTCAGACCGCGCGCAAGGTAGTCGCTGGTTACTTCTTGTCTCTCGATGGAGTGGCCGAGGCTCCCGATCAGTTCATCACCGGCTGGGACGACGAAACGGATGCCCATGGCGCCGACCTCATTTCGACCCAGGACGCGGTCATTCTCGGCCGCCGCACTTACGACGAGTGGGCTGGCTTCTGGCCAGAGAGCGAGATCGAGCCCTTCGCCTCCTTCATCAACGCCGTCCCCAAGAACGTCGCGACGTCGACGCCGCTCGAACACGAGTGGGCCAACTCGCACGTGATCGACGGCGGGCTGGTCGACTTCGTGCGGCACCTGAAGGGCCAACCGGGCGGCGACATCGGCGTCCACGGCAGCATCTCGGTCACTCGAGCGCTGCTTGCGGCCGACCTCGTCGACGAGCTCAGGCTCGTGATCGCGCCCGCGATCGCGGCACGTGGGAAACGACTGTTCGACGAGTTGCCGCCGATCCGGCTCGAGACGACTCGTTGCACCGCCTCGCCGAGTGGCCACCTTCTCGTCGAGTACCGCGTAGTCCGCTAGGCACCGCTAGTGCTTGATCGGGAAGAGCTGCTTGTCGGGCTGGCAGACCATGCCGCTGGGCGGCAGCACGCCGTGGACGAGATATCGCTGCATCCGCACCGTGACGCAGGCGCTCTGACCGATCGCCCCATGCCCCCACGTGTTCAGTGACAGCAGGTGCGAGCCCTCGAACAAGGTGTTGGCGATTCTCGCGCCGCTGATCGGCGTCGCAGGATCGTGGAAGTTGCCGACGATCATCAGCGGCGCCGACGTGGTGGTGCGCCAGGGACCCATGTAGGCGTCGTCCTTGGAGGCCGGCCACGTCGCGCACGGTCCCGAGGCCCAGGTCCAGACGCGCCCGAACCAAGGGCCCTGGCGATCGGCGACGGCGCCCGCATGCACCCAGGCCGTCGGGTCTGTCGGGTTGACGCTGTCGGAGCACGCGACGCCTTCGAATGGCGGGTTGGCCGGCCGGGCCTTCGCACCGTGCATCGAGCCAAGGCGGATGGAGTTGGCGTAGGGCCACGGGCGGCTGTCGGCCATCCGTCGGAACGACGCGATGAGGCCGCGCTTGTCGGCGCCCGTCCGGTCCGGTCCGAACAGCACTTGATAGAGAGCAGCGATCTCGCGCATCAGGAAGCGATAGCTGTCGCGCGAGTACAGGGCGCCGAGCGTTCCGCCGATCACGTCGGAGTAGTAGATCTTCCCGTTGTCGACCGGCACGGGCCCTTGCTTGAGCCGGTTGACGATCCGCCGCCACTTGTCGGCCGCCGATCCGGCCAGCCGGCAGCGCGCCGCGCCGACGCGGTCGCACTCGTTGAAGGCGCTGACGAGGGCGTCCCAGGCGCCGACACCGCTGCGGAGCCGAGTCGAGAACGGGAACACCTCGCCCAGACCCCCTCGCCCGGTCGACCAGGCGACGGGGTCGAGCACGCCGTCGAGGATCACCGCGCGCACGTCATCGGGGAACATCGCGGCGTACGTCGCGCCGAGGTAGGTGCCGTATGAGATGCCGTAGTACGAGAGTTTCGGATCGCCGACTGCCTGCCGGATCAGGTCCATGTCGCGCGCGGTGTCAGCCGTGGTCATGTGGTCGAGGATCGCGTTCGACTCCTCGGCGCAGGCATCGGCGATCCAGGAGTTGAACCGGATGAGCGGCTTGGCCTGGGCCAGGTTGAGCGGCACCCAGTTACGCGGGAATCGCGGCATCGGCTGGCTCGAACGGCAGCGCACCTGCGTGCTTCGCCCAATGCCACGCGGATCGATCCCCACGATGTCGAAACGCTGCGCCACCTTCGGGCCGAACAGCCCGGCGAAGTACTGGACGACTTGGCTCGACGGCCCGCCTGGCCCTCCAGGGTTGACGAAGAGAGTGCCGATCCGGTGAGCCGGATCGGTTGCGGGCTGCATCGACATGAAGATGCTCGTCGTCTCGCCGGTCGGATCGTCGTAGTCGAGCGGGACGTCAGCGCGGGTGCACTGGAGGTCGCCGCCGAAGCACGGATGCCACGAGAGGGTCGGGATCGGCGCCACGACGCCCTTCGACGAGTCGGCGGACGCGGCCGCGGCTGTGGCATGAGACGCGGCGTGCGCCGGCGTCGTGACCAATGCCGCGCCCACCAGTGCCGTGATCAGGACGACCGCCAAGGCGGCGGCCCTCGGTGCAGAAACCCTGGTCCATTTCGGTGACATCGTCCGCGACCCCTTCGGCAGATGTGACGCCGAGAGCAGCAGGGTGGAGGCCCGCTCGGGCGTCGGCGTGGCAGCAGCCACGCGGTGATCAGTAGCGTATCGATCTGCGCCTATCGCGGTGACTGGCCGCAACCCGGAGCATGGGAGGTACTACCGACCGTCGGCACCGGGTCAGTCCAGGGCGAGACTCTCGCATCGCGCGACGCTTCTGCGGATAGAAGCCTGGTCGACGCCTAGCAGCGCCGTGAGCCAGATGCCGTTCTGGATGATGTCGATGTCTGCGGCTCGCTTGTTCGCCTCCGCCCTGCTCAGCTCGGGCCGCGCGGCCTGAATGAGCGAGGCGAGGCCGGCCCGATAGCGCTTCTGCGCCGCCGCGTTGATGTGGGCGAACTCGGCGTGGGCCTGTGCGAGCGACCAGAGCTGCAGGCGTAGAGACAGGTACTCCGTCGTCAAGAACTCGGCGTCGGCGATACGACGCAGCGCGCCCCGCAGACGCTCAACTGGCGGGAGCGACGGATCGGGCTCGACGAGGGCAAGGTCTTGCTTCTCGATCAAGCGCAGGGCCGACGCGATCAGGCTGGTCTTGTCGTCGTAGTAGTAGCCGACGAGGCCGAGGGCCACGCCCGCCTCTCTCGCGACTGCCCGCATGCTCACGCCGGAGATGCCCTGCTCGGCGAGCAGAGTGAGGACGGCGTCGAGGATCTGCTGCTGCTTGTCGGGCTTCGGACCATCAGTCACCGGATCCCTGCGGCTCACGCCCGTGACGGTAGTGGAGCGCCGGCGAGACGGCGTTCGCCGCACCGCGGAGCGCGCGTCGGCAGTCATGCGGTGGAGGTACTACGGGTTGCGGAAACGAAGGACTCGATCAGGCTGTCACGCCGGCTCGCGAGCTCCTCGATCGAGCGACCGGCCGTGACGTCGCTGAGGCCGGCGACGAGTCGGTCGACCGTTTCTTGGTCGAGATGAGGTCGGCCGAGGTCGTCCCACCATCGGTTGAAGCTGTCCGAGTAGCGGTCACAGAAGTCGGCCAGACCGCCGTCGCCGGCGCCGAGGTGGAACAGCGTCGTCGGGCCCATCGCAGCCCACCGAAGGCCCGGCCCGGCGCTGACCGCGGTGTCGACGTCTTCGACCGTCGCGACGCCCTCGTTCACCAGGTGGATGGCCTCGCGCCACAGAGCGGCCTGCAGCCGGTTCGCCACATGGCCGGGAACCTCGCGCCTCACCTCGATGGTCACCTTGCCGACCGACTCGTAGAACCGGCGCGCGCGGGTCACGACGCCGTCGCCGGTGCGCTCGTTGCCCATGACCTCGACCAGCGGGATCAGGTGCGGCGGGTTGAACGGGTGTCCGAGGACGAAGCGCGCCGGGTCACGCCATCCGGGCTGCATCTCGCTGAGGGTCAGCCCCGACGCGGACGACGCCACCACGGCAGCGTCGTCGAGGGCTGGCTCGATGGCCCGGTAGAGCTCGTGCTTGAGCCCGAGCTGTTCGGGGACGCTCTCCTGGACGAACTGCGCTCCGTCGACCGCCTCACGGGCGTCGGCGCAGACGACGAGCTCTCCTCGGACCGAGCCGGTCAGCCCCAGTGTGGTGAGGGTCGGCCAGGCAGCGTCGATCGCGCGCCTGACTCGCGCCCCGGCGTCGGGCGCCGGGTCGTAGAGCGCGACGGTCTTGCCTGCGGCCAGGAACAGGGCCGTCCAGCTCTGCCCGATCAGACCGCCGCCGAGCGTGGCGACCCGCGAGACACCGGAGACGTCAGAAAGCAGCACGATCAGCGCCCTGCAGGTCGAGCCGATCGCCGGCTCCGCCGACGAGTGAGCGGTACGCGTCGAGGACGAGACCGTGGAAGTGGTGCACGCCGTGCTCAGACAGGCCAGAGCCGCCGGCGTCGTACACGATCTTGCCCTGGGTGAACGCGGGCGTTCGCATGCCGCGTTGGACGCTCTCGACGAGTCCGATGTCCTGCACCTGGAGGACGTCGTCGATGTAACTGATCGACTCGACCTCGGCCGCGTTCGGTTCGCTCGTCTCCAAGAAGAAGTCCCACGTCTCGACGGTGCGCTCCGCGCTGACAGGGATCACCTGAAAGACCATGAAGTTGCCCCGTCCCGGGTACCTCAGCAGACAGGTGTTGGGCCACAGCCACCACACGGCGTGTGTGTTGACGGTCGCGCCCGAGACGTCGTAGGCGGCGTTCGCGCTCTTCCCCGCGTCGGCGAAGTGGCTTGACCAGATGCCGTGCGTCCGCACCTCATACGTGCTCATGTCGACGAGCGACACGAACTCCTTGTGCGCGATGTGGCAGTGGTAGCACTCGAGGAAGTTGTCGATGACGTTCTTCCAGTTCGTCCCGACGTCGTAGCTGAGCCGTTTGGCGTGCGTCAGCCCGCTGACGTCGGGAGCCCAGTGGGCGATCTCGGCCCCGAGGTCGCCGGCCTGCTCCGCCAGCGAGGCGGCCGAGGGGTCGAGGTTCACGTAGACGAACCCGGCGAACTCCTCGACGTGCACTTGGTCGAGGCAGACCTCGGACTTGTCGAACGTCTCCATCCGGTCGGCGCGACGGGCCGCCTTCAGGCTCCCGTCAAGGCCGTAGGTCCACGCGTGGTACGGGCAGACGATGTTGCGGGCCGTGCCCGATCCGGCCAGCAGTTCATGCGCTCGGTGCTTGCACACGTTGTAGAACGCGCGAAGCCCGCCGTCGCGGTCGCGCACCACGACGATCGACATGTCGGCGACGGTCGCCGAGACATAGCTGCCCGGCTCGGCCAGTCGTTCGGTGTGACAGATCCACTGCCAGGTCCGCGCGAAGATCGCCGTCACGTCGGTCTCGAACCATCGCTGGTCTGTGTATGCCTCAGACCGCAGCGACATCGATCGGGCCGGATCGGGGTCATAGCCCGCAGCAATCGCCCGCACGTCGTCGGACGTCACCGGAATCATGGTCGCCTCCAGCACCGCCGTACGGACTCCTGGTGAGGCGAAGGTAGCGCAGGATTGGACGATCGTTCAATACTTTGCACGAACGTTCAACACGCGGCCACGCGAAAGCGGCGCTTCGGCCGGCGAGCAGCCCGTCGCGTCGGGCCGCCTTCGCCTGGCGTTGCCCGCGGACGGCTTGGCCGTTCTCGAGCTG
>DATIOH010000160.1:0-1767 GCA_035473375.1 Nocardioidaceae bacterium
GTCGCGGCGGTGTGGACGAGCAACCGATGCCTGGCGAACCCCGTCCTGTGGAGCCAGCAAGCTGTCAAAGACGGCACCGCGAAGGTGGTCGTTGCGAACTCGGGCGGAGCCAACTGCTACACGGGGGCCGCGGGCTTCCAGATCGTCCACGAGACCGCCGAGCTGGCAGCCGAGCTCGGCGACTGCGGCGCGGTCGATGTGGTCGTCTGCTCGACCGGTCTGATCGGCGTCCTCAATGACCGCGACGACCTGCTCGCCGGCGTACGGACGGCGTTCGGCGGTCTCTCGTCCGACGGTGGCGCCGCAGCCGCAGAGGCGATCATGACGACCGACACCGTCGCGAAGACCGCGGTCGTCGAGGCCGACGGCTGGTCGGTCGGCGGCATTGCGAAGGGTGCGGGCATGCTCGCACCGGGCCTCGCGACGATGCTCGTCTTCCTGACCACCGACGCCGACGTGTCGGCCGACGTGGCCGACGTCGCCCTGAGGCAGGCGACCCGCACGACCTTCGATCGGGTCGACTCCGACGGCTGCATGTCGACCAACGACTCGGTCGTGCTGATGGCGTCGGCCGCGAGCGGGGTGCGGCCGTCCGACGCTGCCTTCGCCGCGGCTCTCACCGACGTCTGCCACGATCTGGTGCTCCAGCTGCTCGTCGATGCCGAAGGTGCCGACCACGACATCGAGATCACCGTTCGCGGCGCCGCCTCCGAGGACGACGCGGTCGAGGTCGCTCGGGCAGTCGCGCGCAGCAACCTGTTCAAGTGCGCGATCTTCGGCAAGGACCCGAACTGGGGACGGATCCTTGCTGCCGCCGGCACGACCTCGGCCGCGTTCGACCCGGCCGACCTGGACGTCGCGTTGAACGGCGTCTGGGTCTGCCGGTCGTCGACGCCCGCGCAGTCACGCGACCTCGTCGACCTGTCGGCACGCGGCGTGACTGTCGAGATCGACCTCAAGTCGGGTGCGGACGAGGCGACGGTTTGGACGAACGACCTGACGCTGGCGTATGTCCACGAGAACTCGGCGTACGCGACATGACCCGCGATCTCGCCACCGCCCACGCCAAGGCGGCGACGCTGACCGAAGCGCTGCCGTGGCTCGAGCGCTTCCACGGAAAGACGGTTGTCATCAAGTACGGCGGAAACGCCATGACCGACGACGCGCTCAAGCGTGCCTTTGCCGAAGACATCGTCTTCCTTCGATATGCCGGCATCCGGCCCGTTGTCGTCCACGGCGGCGGTCCGCAGATCACGAGCATGCTGTCGCGGCTCGGCATCGAGTCGGAGTTCCGCGGCGGCCTCCGAGTCACCAGCCCCGAGGCCATGGACGTCGTCCGGATGGTGCTCGTCGGGCAGGTCGGCCGCGAGCTCGTCGGGCTGCTCAACCAGCACGGTCCGCTCGCCGTCGGCCTGTCGGGCGAGGACGCCGGGTTGCTGACGGTCGAGCGCACGACGGCTCTGGTCAGCGGCGAGGCCGTCGACGTCGGCCTCGTCGGCGACGTCGTCGAGGTCCGTCCCGAGAGCGTCCATGACCTCATCGACGCAGGACGCATCCCGGTCGTGTCGAGCGTCGCGCCCGACGCATCCGGCCAAGTCCACAACGTCAATGCCGACACAGCCGCGTCGGCGCTGGCAGCCGCGCTCGGCGCGGAGCGCCTGATCGTGCTCCCGACCGGCTTCTCTTGCACCCTCAAGCACCCGCCCCCCTCCTCGCTGGGGATGGCGCTGCACGCAGTGAATCTCTTGACTACGCGTCAGCTGGTCG
>DATIOH010000161.1:0-8303 GCA_035473375.1 Nocardioidaceae bacterium
GTCATCGGTAGTCCACCGACACGGATTCGGTCTGACGGTCGTACGTGATCGAGCCGCCCTGGAAGCGAGCGATGGCGAAGTTCTTGCGGTCGACCACCGGTGTCCGCGGGAAGCCGAGAGCGCCGGCGGCACCCTTCAGCAGCCGGTACTTGTGGAGGATGGCCCCGGCCCGCACAGCCTGTGCCCCGGTGCGCTTCGACCAGTAGATGCGCCCGCCCTCGAAGAACACAACGCGTCCCGGGCCTTCGCCGACCGGCCGTGCGTTGGTCGTCGGGTAGCCAAGGTCGCCGGTGATGTCGCCCAGGGCGATAAAGCGGTCGAGGATCGGCCCGGCGTACAGCGTGTGCATTCCCTTGCCGCTGAAGTACATCCGGCCGTGCTGGAAGACCGTGCGGTGCCCGCCATAGCCGCCGAGTTCGCCCATCCGGACCGGGCCTAGCTTGCTGTCCTTGCCGCCGGCGCGCTGCCAGACCTTCTCGATCGGCGAGGCCCATTTGCCGAGCCGCTCGTTGACCAGGAACCGGAGCCGCGGCAGCCAGTCGTAGACGTACCGGCCGGGGCAGGCGGTCGCCATGACGTCGCGGTGCCCGGAGATGCGGCTGATGCGGTGATCGAAGACGAACGGCTGACCATACGCGTGGTGGTAGGCCGTGCCGAGTCGCCACGCGATCAACGAGATCAGCGACTGCTTCATCGCCGGCGTCGGCTTGACGAGGTCGAAGTTGCCCATCAGCGAGATGCCGGTCGTGTTGACGTTGTAGTCGCCCGCGTGGGCTCCGCGCACCGACCTGCGGATGCCGCCGTCTCGGCCCTCGAACACCGTGCCGAAGCGGTCGATCAGGAAGTTGTAGCCGATGTCGCACCAGCCGCGCGACTGGGTGTGATACGCGTACACGCCGCGCACGATTGCGGCCGACTCGGCGCGGGTGTAGTCGTTGCTCCCGGCCGTGTGGTGCACGACGACGGCCTTAAACGTGTGCCCGTACTTCGGGTCCCAGCACTCGTCGCCGAGCGACTCGTCGGCCCCCCACTGCTTGCGGGTGACGACCTTGGGGATGCTCGGGAACGAGCCTGGCTTGCCGGTCACCTGGCCGGCCTTCGCACTCGCGGCCGCGATGCCGGCGGGCGATCGGCCGGGGTCGATCGTGCTGACTTCGAGCCCCGCCGGCGCCGATCCGCGCCCGTAGACGGCGACCTCGACACCGGTTGAACGGCCGACCCACTCGGGCTCGGTGCCGTCGCGGAACGACGAGTCGTTCTTCGTGGTCACGGGACCGCCGTCGGCATCGGTATCGAGAGCGGCCCACTCGCCCCAGCTGCCGCCGGACTTCGTCCGCACCTTGACGGTGACGGGACCGCTGGCACCGCCGTGGTCCCACGTCACTCCGAGCATTGAGAAGTCGGCGGTCGTCGGCCGGCGGAGGTGCGCGAGGAGCCGCCCGGACGCGGTGCCCGTCTTCGGCAGGTCGGCTACGAGTGCTGCCTGCCGCGCGTCGAGCGTCGGGATAGCGAGGTTCGAGACGCGTATTCCGGACTCAGGTCGGCTCGCGGCTGCTGACGTCGCCAGCGTTGCCCGGCCGTTCGTCGCTCCCGCCTGCGGGCTTGCGGCAAGCGCCTCGGGTGCAGCGGCGAGCACAGCGAGAGCCGAGGCGGCGGCGATACTGACGAAGGCGGCGGATGGACGTCGAGCGTGGGTGGACGCGCGGCGGACTCGCATGGGGAAGACTCCGGTTCGTCGGGGCGGCAATCGACTTGTGCTGTGGCCCCATCCGGCACTCACCCGTAACAGATGTTGCGTGTGTGACAGATGTGACTACAGGGGTTGAATTACATCCGATCAATGTCCGGTACGCCACCCCGGGAATGAATTCTTATATTCCCTCGATGTAATTACACCCATGTAATTAGAGGCGATTTTCAGCCCCGAGAATCACGCTCACGCCACGCCGCAATGCGACGTGCGCCAAGGCAGCCAAGGGAACTGAGAATCGACCCGCGTCGGATATCTCCGTGTGCAATTCGTCTTCTTTGGACGATAGCCCCATCAACACAATCTGCAATCAGTTCGCCACATTCTGTGATCGTCAGCCTGGAGGCGTACCCGCGGGTCAGCCGCGTTGAGGCTTCGCGGAGTCAGTGGAAGCGGTGCAGGCGGCGAGCGGCCTCAGCGACTGAGCCTGACATCGACGGATAGACCGTGAAAGCGTGCGCGAGGTCGTCGACCGTCAGCTGCGTCTCGACGGCGAGCGAGACGGCATGGATGAGCTCGCTCGCGCGCGGCGCGACCACGACGCCGCCAATCACGATGCCAGTGCCCGGCCGGCAGAACAGCTTGACGAATCCGTCATGCACGCCCTGCATCTTCGCTCGTGCATTTCCGGCAAGCGGCAACATGACGCTGAGTGCGTCAATCTCGCCGGCGTCGACCGCTTCCTGGCTCCATCCGACCGTTGCAATCTCCGGTGCCGTGAACACATTCGACGCGACCGACTTGAGGTTCAACGGCGACACCGCGTCGCCGAGTGCGTGCCACATCGCGATCCTGCCCTGCATCGCCGCGACCGACGCGAGCATCAAGACACCGGTGCAGTCGCCGGCAGCATAGACACCGCGGGCATTCGTCCGGGAGACCCGGTCGACCGTGACGAACCCGGCGTCGTCGAGGTCGACCTTCGCCGCGTCGAGGCCGAGCCCCGCCGTGTTGGCGATCGAGCCGACGGCGACGAGACAGTGCGAGCCCTCGACCTGGCGACCGTCGACCAGGCTGACGATCACCCGGTCGCCATCGCGGACGACACCGGCGGCACGTGACCGGTTGAGGACGGTCATGCCTCGGCGCTTGAGGACGCCTTCGATGACTTCGGCCGCCTGCATGTCCTCGCCGGGCAGCACCCGGTCGCGGCTGCTCACGAGCACGACGTCGCCGCCGAGAGCGTTGTAGGCGCTGGCGAACTCAGCGCCGGTGACGCCCGACCCGATCACAACCAGCCGCTCCGGCAGCTCGTCGAGGTCGTACAGCTGCTCCCAGGTCAAGATCCGCTCGCCGTCGGGCAGCGCCGTCGGCAGCGTGCGCGGACGGGCGCCCGTGGCGAGCAGCACGACGTCGGCCGCCAGCCGAGTCTCACCGGCCCCGCTGTCGACGACCACGGCGTCGCTGCCGTCGAGCCGTCCGGAGCCGCGAACGACCTCGACGCCGTCGGCGGCAAGCCGCTCGGCGATGTCGTGCGACTGCGTCGACGCCAGTCGTTTGACCCGGTCGTTGACGGCGCGCAGATCGACGGAGACGGGCGTCGAGTCGTCGCCGCCCGAGAACCGCAGCCCGAGCTCGTCGGACTCGACAACGGTGGTCATCGCCTCGGCGGTCGCGATGAGCGTCTTCGACGGGACGCAGTCGGTCAGGACCGCCGAGCCGCCGAGTCCGTCGCGATCGACGAGCGTAACGTCGGCGCCGAGCTGCGCGCCGACGAGCGCCGCCTCATATCCGCCCGGACCGCCGCCGACGATCACCACCCGCGTCACCCGGCAAACCCTAGTAGAGGACCGAGCGGGAGGACCGAGCGGAGCCCGAACCGCTACCGGGCTCGCGATACCCTGCCGCGCGTGGCCTTATACGCGGCATACGGCGCCAACATGGACCCCGCAAGGATGGCCGAGCGCTGCCCACACTCGCCGTTCAGGGGAACGGGTTGGCTCCAGGGATGGCGTCTGACATTCGGCGGCGAGGACCTCGGATGGGACGGCGCGATGGCCACCATCGTCGAGGATCCGTTCTCGCAGGTGTTCGTGTGCCTCTTCGACCTCATTCCCGAGGACGAGCGCGAGCTCGACCGCTGGGAGACGCCGCTGTTCGCGAAGATCAAGCAGCGCGTGCAGACCCTCGACGGCGAACAGCTCGCCTGGATGTACGTCCTCGAGGCGTACGAGGGCGGACTGCCGTCGGCGAGCTATCTCAGCGTCATCAGCGAGGCGGCGGTCGCCGCCGGCGCCCCTGACGACTACGTCCACGACCTGCGCACCCGTCCTTGTCGATCGGTGTCCGAATAGCTCATGAATGGTTCCGGCGCGGCATCGCGGATACGGTCGGGGCGTGACCGAGGCCTCACTTTCCCCCTATGACCTCGCCAAGGACGCCGCCGACGCACTGCGCGAGCAGACCGGCATCGAGCACCACGACGTCGCCTTTGTGCTCGGTTCGGGCTGGCTGCCGGCAGCCGACGCGCTCGGCGATCAGATCGCCGCCGTCAAGACCACCGATCTGCCGGGCTTCAGCCCACCTGCCGTCGAAGGGCACGCGGGCGTCCTCCGGTCGATCCGTGTCGGCAGCGCGACGGCGCTCGTCTTCCTCGGCCGCACGCACTACTACGAGGGACACGGCGTCGCCGCCGTCGTGCACGGCGTGCGGACTGCGGCAGCAGCCGGGTGTCGCGCCGTCGTCTTGACCAACGGCTGCGGCGCGCTGCGGCCAGAGTGGACGCCCGGAACGCCGGTGCTCATCCGCGACCACATCAACCTGACCGCGACCTCACCGATCGTCGGAGCCCGCTTCGTCGACCTCACCGATCTCTACTCGCCGCGGCTGCGCAAGCTATGCCGGTCGATTGATCCGTCGCTCGACGAAGGCGTCTACATCCAGTTTCCCGGCCCGCACTACGAGACCCCGGCCGAGGTCGAGATGGCGCGCCGGATCGGCGGCGACCTGGTCGGCATGTCGACGACGCTCGAGGCGATTGCAGCCCGCGAGGCCGGAATGGAGATCCTGGGCCTGTCGCTCGTCACCAATCTCGCCGCCGGCATGAGCGGCGAGCCGCTCAACCACGAGGAAGTGCTGGAGGCCGGGAACGCCGCGGCAGCTCGGATGGGTGAGCTGCTCGCCAAGGTCGCCCGCGAGATCTAGGGGAGACAGCTGATGCGGGTCTTGGTGACCGGCGCGTCGGGCCGGATCGGCAGCGTGCTCTGCCCAGCGCTCTCAGGCGACCACGAGGTACGCGGCCTCGACATCGTCGCGCCGCACTACGACTTCCCCGGCGAGCTCGTCGTCGGCGACTGCTCGGATCCAGGCGTGGCGCTTGACGCCGTCGCGGGCGTCGACGCCGTCGTTCACCTGGCGGGCTATCCGAGCGAGACGGACCTGCCGGAGATCCTTCGTGGTCACGTGCTCGCGACGGCCGCGCTGCTCGAGGCGATGGTCACGCACGGAGCACGCCGGATGGTCTTCGCCAGCAGCAACCACGCGGTCGGACGCACGCCTCGGTCGCCGCTGCTCGCGGTCGACACTCGCCCCCGACCCGACACGCTCTACGGCGTCGGCAAGGTTGCCGGCGAGGCACTTCTGAGCCTGTATGCCGACCGCGGCGGGATCGACGCCGTCGCGATCCGAATCGGAAGCTTCCGCCCGCGACCGAGCACGCGACGCGAGCTGTCGACCTGGCTGTCGCACGACGATGGCGTACGACTTTTCGAGGCGGCCCTCAGCGCGGACGTCGACGGCTTGGCGGTGATCTATGGCGTCTCGGCGAATCGCGACGGCTGGTGGGATCTGGCGCCGGCGCGCGCACTCGGCTACGAGCCGCTCGATGACGCCGCCGCCTACGAGACGCAGATTGCAGCAGGGCCGGACGATGCCGCCGAGGCCGCGTATGTCGGCGGTCCGTATGCCAACCCCGACGAGGCCGTTCCCGCCTTCCCGGCCTCGATGGACAAGGAGGGTCGATGACTCCGATCGACGACACACTGCGCGCTCGCGTCGAGACCTGGATCGCGGACGACCCCGACCCCGACACGATCGCCGAGCTGCGGGCGTTGCTCAGCCGCGCAGACGCCGGTGACTCCGCCGCTGACGCAGCCGCCGAGCTGATCGACCGGTTCGACGGCTCGCTGGAGTTCGGCACCGCCGGACTACGCGGCGAGGTCGCCGCCGGGCCGAACCGGATGAACCGGGCCGTCGTGACGAAGACAGCGGCTGGGCTCGCCGCGTACCTGCGGCGGACGTCGGGTGGGGGGGCGGTCGTGATCGGCTACGACGCGCGCCACAAGTCCGACGACTTCGCCCGCGACACGGCGGAGGTGATGGCCGGCGCGGGGTTCGAGGCGCTGATGTTGCCGCGGCCGCTCCCGACGCCACTGCTGGCGTTCGCAATCCGGCATCTTCGATGTGTGGCCGGCGTGATGGTGACGGCATCGCACAACCCGCCGCGCGACAACGGCTACAAGGTCTACCTCGGCGACGGCAGCCAGATCGTCCCGCCCGCAGACCACGAGATCAGCGCCGAGATCGCCCAGGTCGAGCGCGCCGCCGACGTGCCGCGCTCCGACGAGTGGACGCGGCTGGACGACTCGGTCCTCGACGCCTACGTCGATGCGGTCGCCGCGATCCCGAACTCCGACTCGCCGCGCGGCCTGTCGATGGTCTACACGCCCCTGCATGGGGTCGGCGACGAGACGGCCGAGCGGGTGCTCGAGCATGCGGGGTTCTCGCGTCCGACCGCCGTACCAGAGCAGGTCGAGCCCGACGCCGACTTCCCGACGGTCGTGTTTCCCAACCCTGAAGAGCCCGGGGCGATCGACCTGGCGACGGCACTGGCCGCATCGAGCGGCGCAGACATCGTGGTTGCGAACGATCCCGACGCCGACCGGTGCGCGGTCGCGGTGCCGACCGATCGCGGCTGGCGGATGCTGCGCGGTGACGAGGTCGGGGCGCTGCTCGGCGACCATCTGCTGCGGCGGGGCGTGCGGGGCGTTTTCGCCACGACCATCGTCTCGTCTTCCCTGCTCGGCAAGATGGCGGCCGCGGCTGGCGTCGACTACGTCGAGACGCTGACCGGCTTCAAGTGGATCGGCCGAGTTCCCGGGCTGGCGTACGGCTATGAGGAGGCCCTCGGTTATTGCGTCGCCCCCGACTTGGTCCGCGACAAGGACGGGGTCTCTGCCCTCCTACGAGTGGCCGAGCTCGCGGCCGAGCTCAAGGCGGCCGGGCAGACGCTGCTCGACCGCCTCGACGACATCGCCGCGCGCTTCGGCGTGCATGCCACCGATCAGCTCAGCGTCCGCGTCGACGATCTGAGCCTGATCGACCTCGCTGTGCGACGGCTGCGCGAGAACCCGCCCCAGGCGCTCGGCGGATTCGCAGTCGAGTCGGCCGAGGATCTCAGCGAAGGAGCTGGCGGGCTGCCCCCGACCGAAGGGCTGCGTTACCGACTGGCCGAGGGCGGACGGGTCGTCGTCCGTCCGAGCGGCACCGAGCCCAAGCTGAAGTGCTACCTCGAGGTTGTCGTCGACGTCGCCGCGGCTCACTCCGGAGACGTCGCTGCCGCCCGGATCAGCGCCGCCGGACGCCTCGACGCGATCCGCAGCGACCTTGCCCAAGCCACCGGTCTCTCCTAGACAAACATGGCAGCAACAGCAAGCACGCTGAAAACAGACCCGATGATCGGCAGCCATGCCCACGACGTGACGGCAGTGCGGTCGTCGGGCTCAGCCTGCTGGGCGGCCTGCAAGACGCGCGACTCAACGTACGACGCATAGGTCGTCGACGTGCGCACCTCCTCGCCGAACCGGTATTCCTCCGACGACGGAGCTTGAGCGTTGGAGCCGCCGAGCCCTCCGAAGAGCCCGAGCACCCCTGCGCGCCCGCCGTGCTTCTCGCGCATTATCGAGCGTGCCGATCGGGTGATCGCCGGGCAGTGATACACGATCGCCTCGGCGCGGACCATCAGCGACTGCGCCGTGTGGCAGGCCTCGATCTTGCTCGCCGGGATGAAGGCGTCGCGGACCATGTTGCGGAAGAACACACCGTGCTCGTGCAGCGACGCCTGCGGCCGGATCAACACGACCCAGCTGACGATGGCGATCGCGAATCCGAGGCAGATCTCACGCCAGTTGTCCCAGCCGTTCAGCGTCGCGATGACCAGCGTCGTGGCACCGACGACGACCCCGAACCATCCGAGCCACTGCCCCGATCCGCGCGCGAACCGCTCGACGAGGGGCCCCGCGGCCGCCTCTGCTGCGCTCGGCACGGCACTCACGGTCCCACTCTAGGCAGACCCGCCGGGTGCACCGTCGGTCGGAAGGTAACGGGATGGGCAAGATCCGCTCCCGAGCAGATCACAGCAACAAATGCCGACCAATCGGTCGTCGATGCCCAACTTCTGCCTTGCCGACGCCTCTCAGCAACGGCCTAGACTTCGAAGCGATGACCGTTTCGACCCGCTCCCCCGCCGCCACCCTGACGCCCGACACGCTCGCCGAGGCCGTGTCGTCGCCGCAGGCGCTGCGCCGATTCCTGCACGGCCTGCCCGGGGTGGACC
>DATIOH010000162.1:0-5321 GCA_035473375.1 Nocardioidaceae bacterium
AGGTCGGCGAGGTAGCCCGGCGCGACACGGCCGATCCGGTCGTCCCAGCGCAGCAGCTCGGCCGCATGCAGGGTCGCCGACCGGATGGCGTCGAGCGGACTCTGGCCCCACTGCACGTGGTAGGCGAACTGCTTGGCGTTCCAGCCGTGCGGGTAGATGCCGCTGTCGGTGCCGTAGGCGATTCGCACCCCGGCCTGCACGCACTTCGCAAAGCCCTCGCGCTGCGCGTCCATCGTCTCCTCGTTCTTGCGCAACACGTCCGCGCCCCAGCCTTGCTCGCCCCCGACCTCGGCGATGTAGTCGCCCGCATAGATGTCGGCGACGAGGTAGGTGCCCGCGTCGGCCATCAGCGCGACGGCCTCGTCGTCCATCAAGGAGCCGTGCTCGACGGAGCGAACACCTCCGCGGACTGCGCGCTTGATGCCCTCGGCGCCGTGCGCGTGCGCCGCGACGTCGGCCTCGTTCAGCGCGGCCTCCTCAACTGCTGCGCGGATCTGCTCCTCGGTCAGCTCGGGCGGCTGGGTGTTCGACGGATGGTGCGCGGACACACTCGTCGCCGGCGAGCACCGCACCTGGGACGGGCAGTGGCCCGACGCGCTCGTGGCCTGCCAGCAGTTCCACCGGGCGCTCGAGGGCATGCCGCCGCCGCCCTTCCAGCATCGGCGCGACGACATCTTCGCGATCGCCGACCGCGTCGTGTGGGGCGAGCATTCCGTCGAGGTCGACGGGCCGATCGCCTCGGCGCTTGACGAGCTCGCCGGACTCACCCGACCGATCGCTTCGCTATCGCAGCTCATTCATGGCGACGTCGCCGGCAACCTTCTCTTCGCACGAGGGCTGCCTCCGGCCGTCATCGACTTCTCGCCGTACTGGCGCCCAGCGGGTCACGCCGTCGCGCAGACCATCGTCGACGCGATCCTCTGGTACGGAGCCGACGTCAGCCTGGTCGTGGCCGCCAGCGACGTCGCTGAGCTCGATCAGTTCTTGGTGCGAGCCCTCGCGTTCCGCCTCCTTCTCGACGCGCTCCAGCTCGACGCAGAGACTCCGACTGCTCGCTTCCAGCCAACGCAGGTGCAGCGGGATCTCGACCACGCGGCGTCGCTCATCGCGTTCTTGCGAGCGGAGACCGGCACGGCGCCGTAGGCATGGACTGCGCAGAATGGTGGTGACCCACCGACCGGCGAGAGGTCCAGATCGTGAGCGAGCACCGCACCGCCCGAGCGGCGGTCTACGCAGAGACCGGCGACTCCGAGGTCATCCGCACCGTCGCCAAGCCAGTGCGCGACCCCGGCCCGGGCGAGGTGCGGGTGCGCATCCGCCGCTCCGGCGTCAACCCGACCGACTGGAAGTCCCGTCGGGGCAATGAGCCCGGCGTCCCCGTCGACCCTCCGCAGGCGCCGAACCACGATGGCGCGGGCATCGTTGACGCCGTCGGGCCTGGTGTGGAGGCGGCGCTCCAGGGCCTGCGGGTGTGGACGGTCGAGGCGGCGTACCAGCGCCCTGAGGGCACGGCCCAGGACTACGCGATCGTTCTCGCCCGGAATGTCGCTACGCTGCCCGACAGCGCCTCCTTCGACCTCGGCGCGGCGCTCGGAGTTCCGTTCGTCACCGCCCACCGCTGCCTGACGGTCACCGAAGACGGGCCGCATCGGCTCGGCCCAGGCACGCTGCAGGGCCGCGTGGTGCTGGTGGCCGGCGGGGCCGGAGCCGTCGGCAATGCGGCGATCCAGCTCGCTCGATGGTCCGACGCGACGGTGATCACGACGATCAGCAGTCCCGAGAAGGCCCAACTGGCAGCGGCCGCCGGCGCCGACCACGTCGTCAACTACCGCGACACCGACGCCGAGGCCGAGATCCGGCGCATCTCGCCGCGTGGCATCGACACGATCGTCGAGGTCTCGCCGGCTCAGAATGCCGCCCTCGACTCCGCCGTCATCGCCGGCTCGGGCTCGATCGCGATGTACGCCAACAACGGCGGCGACGAGGTGACCATCCCGATCCGCCCGCAGATGGTTGCGAACGGGCGCTGGCAGTTCGTCCTCTTGTACACGGCGCCGCACGAGGCGAAGGCTCGTGCGATCGAGGACATCGCGGCGGCTGTGCTCGACGGCGCGATCGCGGTCGGCGAGCACGCCGGCCTGCCGCTCCACCACTTCACCCTCGACCAGACTGGCGACGCGCACGCAGCGGTCGAGAACCGGGCTGTCGGCAAGGTGCTGATCGACGTCTCCGACGACTGACCGCACCCGACCACCTGGCCGCCCAAACTGGAGCCACTTTGGGAACCCTCAGCCACCCGACCACCCCACAGGGCCCCCCAAAGTGGAGCCACTTTGGGAATGGGCGGCGATCTCGCGGATCCGGTATGGGTGGCGTGGCATCAGCCTCGTGACGGCGGTGTCGGATGGCGGGTTTTGACGGCTCTTCGGCGTTGACTGACGGGTTGCCGTCCCTAGAGTTCCAACATCGCCTCTCCGCGCGACCAAGACAAAAGGAACGCCATGAGCTCTTCAGTCCTCGGCGCCTCGACTCGTGCCTGGCTCACGTCCGCACACTGCGACCTCGCAGACTTCGTCGCACTCGTCTCGCAGCAGACGCAGAAGGCGGACTATCCGCTCGCGGCCGATGTCGTCCAGAACGTCGTCGTGTACTCGGCCGCCGACGTCTCCGCGACGGCGTCGACACCCGAAGGGCGACGCGATGCTCAGGCCGAGATCGTCAAGGCCCTCACCGCCGGACCGGGGATCGTCGTGTTCAAGCGCGCCTATCCCGACCTCGGCGTGGTCGACCGCGCCACCGCCGCCTTCAACGAGCTGATCGAGCGGCAGAAGGCATCCGGCGCCGCGGCCGGCGACCACTTCGCCAAGCCCGGCGCCAACGACCGCGTTTGGAACGCGTTGGAGAAGCTCGCATTGCACGATCCCGAGACGTTCGCGGACTACTACGCCAACGACGTGCTCGACCTCATCTCCGTGGCCTGGCTCGGTCCCGGCTATCAGGTCACGTCGCAGGTCAACGTCGTCAACCCCGGCGGTCAGGCGCAGGTCGCGCACCGCGACTATCACCTCGGCTTCATGTCGGAGAGCAGGGCGGCCGCCTATCCGGCGCACCTCCACCGACTCACCCCGGCGTTGACCCTGCAGGGCGCCGTGGCGCACTGCGACATGCCGATCGAGACCGGGCCGACGCTGTACTTGCCGTACTCGCACCAGTACGAGCCGGGCTATCTCGCATTCCACCGTCCGGAGTTCACGGCGTTCTTCGACGAGCACTACGTGCAGCTGCCGCTCGAGAAGGGCGACGCAGCGTTCTTCAACCCCGCCCTGTTCCACGGCGCGGGGACGAACCGGTCGTCCGACGTCCGTCGGATGGCCAACCTCCTCCAAGTCTCGTGCGCATTCGGGCGCGCGATGGAGACGGTCGATCGGGCGGCGATGTGCCAGTCGGTCTTCCCCACCCTCCGAAACCGCAGGGCCACCGGCGCTCCTGAGGCGTCGCTGCGAAACGTCGTCGCGGCGACCGCGGAGGGCTATGGCTTCCCGACGAATCTCGACCTCGACCAGCCGATCGACGGGCTGGCGCCGGAGACGCAGGCAGAACTGCTCTGGCGTGCGGTCGACGGCAACTGGACCGACGAGGAGTTCGGAGCCGAGCTCAACGCGCATGAGGCGCGACGGCGCTCGACCCTCTGACCCTTGCAACGTGGATCCATATTGCAGTGGTGAGTGGGCCTGCCCACGTGGCGGACCGAGAAGGTCGGTGAAATTCCCCGCCACGTGGGCAAGTCGCTCTGTCCCATAGGTCGTCGTGGTGACCCGAGCGCGTCGGCTGGCCCAGCCGACTCCTCCGCCGGCTGTCCATCCGCCGGCGCAGGACATCTGTTGTTGTCGCGGTCGCTGCCGACCGCCGCGTTGCTCAGTACTTCGTGAAGTTGATCGTTGAGGTTGTGCTGTTGCCGGCGATGTCGGTCACCGTCAGCACCAGGCGCATCTGAATCGACAGGATGAAGCCGTTCGGCATGGAATTCGTCGGGACCGACGCCCACCATGGGCTCGGGCCGCTGTCCATGTCCTGCTGCTTGCCGCACTGACCGGCCGCCCAGCTGTTGCCGTTCCAGCACTGGTAGTTGCCGCCGAGCAGTCCGCTCTTGCGCAGCTCGTAGGTGATGTCGTCGACGCCGCTCCCGTTGGTGTCGGCCGCCGTGCCGCAGATGCCGGGGCCGCCGCGGGTGGCGCAGGTGTCGTCCCACGAGCCATCGGTGTACTGCGTGCCGGCGACCGGGGTCTCGGAGACGACGGTCGGGACGATGGTGTCGAGGCGCAGCGACGGCGTCGCGGAGTTCGTGTTGCCGGCGGCGTCGGTCACCGTCACGGTGGCGGTCTTCGCGCCCTCTGCGAGAGTCAGCGTGACCGACCAGCTGCCGGATGCGCTCGCGGTGGTGGTCTTGGTCGTGCCGTTGTAGACGACCTGCACCGAGGCATTGGCCTCAGCGCTTCCGGAGAACGTCTGCGACGCGACGTTGGTGATCATGTCGGTCGACGACGAGCCGGAGTCGCTCGAGAGCGAGAAGTTCGAGGGCGCCACTGTCGAGCCCTTGACCTTGTAGGTCACGGACTTCTTGGGTGTCTCGACGTTGCCGACCACGTCGGTCGACCAGTACTGAATCGTGAACGTGCCTTGGCCGAGCGAGAAGTTCACGCTGCTGCCGTTGGTCGTCACGGTCGAGCCGCCGTTGATTGTGTACGAGACGCTGCCGACTCCCGAGAGGGCGTCCGTGGCCGATACCGTGACGGTCGGGTTGGTGCTCTTGACCCAGCCACCGCCGTTGACGGCCGGTGAGATCGAGATGCTCGAGGTCGGCGCGACGAAGTCGGAGATGAAAGCCGCCGACGCCGGGCTGGTGCTCGACCAGCCGCCGACCTTGGCCACGACCACATAGGTCGCGGTCGAGCTCTGGCGGCTGTCGGAGCAGTTGAGGCTGATGGTGGTGCAGACCGTGGTGGTCGTCGCGCCGACCGTGCGCTTCAGCACGTAGCTGTCGACGGCACGGCCCGTGCTGAGGGTTGTCCCGGCCCACGAGACCGACACGCCTGTCAGTGAGTCGGTCGCAACCGGCTTGCCCGGGGCGGGGAAGCTGGCGGCTGTGGCATTGGCCGACGATGCGCCCGACGTGATGAACGCCGCGAGCGCCGCAGTCGGAAGGCCGACCACGAGCGCGACGACGAGCACCATCCCAGAAAGGAAGGGCACTCGTCGTCGGCTCATGATCAGTCCTCAGAAAGGGTCGGTCGTAGAGATGAGGGTCAGCTGCTCGCGCCGAG
>DATIOH010000163.1:0-10700 GCA_035473375.1 Nocardioidaceae bacterium
CTCGACACGACGCTCAGCACCTCGCTGACGTCGTCGATCATCGGCGAGCCCGGATCGATCGTCGCGGGACCGCAGACGGTGGCGTTGCCGCCCGACATCCGCCAGCAGGTGCTCGACCTGATGGCATTGGGTCACGAGGTGATGGCAGTGCGCCTCGTGTGCGACGAGATGGACGTCGGCATCCTCGACGCGCAGAAGACCGTGCGATCGGCCGCTGGGCTCCCAACGCTGATGTGACCCGGCAGTCGGTCAGAGTTGGGCGAGCGCCTCGAGAGCAAGTCGGTACGACTCGGCGCCGAATCCCGCGATCGTGCCCGTCGCGACTCCCGACACGACACTCACGTGGCGGAACTCCTCGCGTGCGGCCGGGTTGGAGAGATGCACTTCGATCAACGGCGTGGACACCATGGCGCACGCGTCGCGCAGCGCGTACGAGTAATGCGTGAAAGCAGCGGGGTTGAGCACGACCGCCGAGCCGGTGTCGACCGCCTCGTGCAGCCAGCCGACGAGCGTCGCCTCGTCGTCGGTCTGACGGACTTCGACGTCGAGCCCGAGGTCGCGCCCCCACTGCATACAAGACGCCGCGAGGTCGTCGTGCGTGGCAGAGCCGTAGACATCCGGCTCTCGTGAGCCGAGTCGGCCGAGATTGGGGCCGTTGAGGACGAGGACGCGCACAGTCCCAGAGCCTAACCGGCCACGGCGTCGTAGGCGGCCGTCAGCATGTCGGACGTCGGGCCTTCAAGGATCGCGGGGCGGCCGACGGCGTCGAGAACCACGAACCGGAGCAGGTCTCCACGCGCCTTCTTGTCGACCCGCATCAAGGCGAGCAGGACTTCGAAGTCTGATCCGGAGTACGACGTCGGCAGGCCGACGGAACGAAGGACATCCCGGTGACGGCCCACCGCAGCCTCGTCGAGCCGGCCGTCGATGCGGGCGAGCTCGGCGGTGAACACCATGCCGACCGCGACTGCCTCGCCATGGCGAACGGCATAGTCCTCGGCCCGCTCGATGGCGTGGCCGAGGGTGTGGCCGTAGTTGAGCGCCTCGCGTCCGACGTCGGAGCCCTGCGACGTCCGCTCCCTGGGGTCGTCGGCGACCACGGCCGCCTTGACGGCGACGCTCTTCTCAACGAGCAGCCGCAGCGTGTCGCCGGCCGGATCGAGCGCGGCGACCGGGTCGCGCTCGACGACGTCGAGGATCTCGGTGTCGGCGATGAAGCCGCACTTGATCACCTCGGCCAACCCGCTGACGATCTCGGCGGGGTCGAGCGTGCGCAGGTTGTCGAGGTCGCACAGGACGGCGGCGGGCTCGTGGAACGAGCCGACGAGGTTCTTGGCCGTCGACGTGTTGATCCCGGTCTTGCCGCCGACGGCGGCGTCGACCATCGCCAACAGCGTGGTGGGCACCTGGACGACAGGCAGGCCACGCAGGAATGTCGCCGCCACGAAGCCGCCCAGGTCGGTCACAGATCCTCCGCCGACCGCGACGACGGCGTCGGAGCGGGTAAGGCCGGCCTCGGCGAGGGCGGTCCAGCACGATGCCGCCACCTCGGCCGTCTTGGCGGCCTCGCCGTCGGGCGTCACGATTTCGCACACCTCGAGGTCGGCGGCGGCGAGGGCGTCGCGAACCGAGGCGGCATTGTCGACAAGCCGCTCGGACGAGATGAGACCGACCCGGCGCACTCCCTTGGGGAGCATGCCCGCCAGCTCGCCGAGGAGGCCGCGACCGACGACCACGTCGTAGGCGGCGGCTGTCTCGACCCGGATCGTCGTCGGCGCTGTGCCGCCGCTCATGCCAGCGCCTTCTCGACCTCGTCGGCCACCTCGGCGACCGTCTTGCCGTCGGTGGCGACCCGGATGACCGCGACCTCGTCGTAGAGCGGGCGGCGAGCGTCGAGCAGGGCCTTGAGCTGACCGCGGACATTCCCGAGCAGCATCGGACGAGTGGTCCCAAGGCCGACCCTCGCGGCAGCGTCGCTGAGGCTGACGTCGAGGAACACCACACGATGTCCCGCGAGCGCGGCACGGGTCGCGTCCGCCATCACGGCCCCGCCTCCGACCGCCACCACGCCAGCGTGTTCGGCGATCGCGCGCGCCACCGCGACCCGCTCGAGTTCGCGGAATACCGCCTCGCCGTCGTCGACGAAGATGTCTGCCACCGGCTTGCCGGCGACCGCCTCGACGTCGGCGTCGGTATCGCGCAGCTCGACCTGCCACCGGGCCGCGAGCTCTGCACCGACCGTCGTCTTGCCCGCACCCATCGGGCCGACGAGCACCACGCGCGGCCGAGCGGACACCGTCGCCGATGCCCCACCGTCCGGCACCGTCACCGGTACCTCATGGCCGCGAGGTACGCGTCGTGGTTGCGCTTCGTCTCGCCGACGGAGTCACCGCCGAACTTCTCGAGCACAGCGTCGGCGAGCACGAGCGCGACCATCGCCTCGGCGACGACCGCGGCGGCGGGCACGGCGCAAACGTCCGACCGCTGATGGTGAGCGACAGCAGTCTCGCCGGTCGCGACGTCGATCGTGCGCAGTGCGCGAGGCACCGTCGAGATCGGCTTCATCGCAGCCCGCACCCGGAGCAGCTCGCCGGTCGACATGCCGCCCTCGGTCCCCCCGGACCGGCCCGACGTCCGTCGAATCCCGTCGGGTCCTGTCTCGATCTCGTCGTGCGCGGCAGATCCGCGGCTATGCGCGACCTCGAAGCCGTCGCCGACCTCGACCGCCTTGATCGCCTGAATGCCCATCAGCGCACCAGCCAGCCGGGAGTCGAGCCGGCGATCCCAGTGGACGTGCGAGCCGAGTCCGGGCGGCAGCCCGTACGCCGCAACCTCCACGACGCCGCCGAGCGTGTCGCCGTCCTTATGAGCCTGGTCGATCTCGGCGACCATGGCGGCGCTGGCGACAGCGTCGAGGCACCGCACCGGGTCGTCGTCGAGCTCGGCGACCTGATCAGGCGTCGGCACGGAGCCTGCCGGCGACTCGGCCTTCCCGATCGCGACGACGTGCGCGACGAGCCGGGCACCGACGGACTGGTCGAGGAACGCGGCGGCGACGGCGCCGAGGGCGACGCGCGCCGCTGTCTCGCGGGCGCTCGCGCGCTCGAGGACGGGCCGAGCCTCGTCGAAGTCGTACTTCTGCATGCCCACCAGGTCGGCGTGGCCGGGCCGCGGGCGAGTCAGCGGCTCATTGCGCGCACTGCCCTCGATCGCCGCCGTGTCGACCGGGTCGGGCGACATGACGTCCTGCCACTTCGGCCACTCGGTGTTGCCGATCATCAAGGCGATGGGCCCGCCCATCGTCGCGCCGTGCCGGACGCCGCCGAGCACGGACAGCTCGTCTTGCTCGAACGCCATCCGCGCGCCCCGCCCGTAGCCGAGCCGGCGGCGCGCCAGAACCGCCGTGAC
Organism: Nocardioidaceae bacterium; assembly: GCA_035473375.1. GTDB lineage: Bacteria > Actinomycetota > Actinomycetes > Propionibacteriales > Nocardioidaceae > DATIOH01. The sequence goes on from DATIOH010000163.1 coordinate 3,409, forward strand.
GTCGTCAGTGGTCACCTGGACGCCGGCCGGCAGCCCCTCGAGGATGGCGACCAGCGCAGGCCCGTGCGACTCCCCTGCCGTCAACCAACGCAACATGCCCAAAGTGTTCCATGCACCTCTGCCAAGAAAGCACACCAGCACACCTGTGCGAGACGCCCAAGATCCCAAAGTGGCTCCACTTTGGCGCGCCAAAGTGGAGCCACTTTGGCGGTGCAGGTGCGGGAACGTCGCGCACAGGCTGCTTCAGGTGCTTCCCTGGTGGCTGAGTGCCGCGGGGCTAGAAGCTGCTGTACCAGTAGCCGATCGCTTGGCCCCAGAGCAGGCCGACGAGTGCTCCGAGCAGCATGAAGGGCCCGAACGGATAGCGGCGGCGGTCGGCGACGCGGAAGACGGCCAGGAGACCTCCTCCGACGCCGCCGAGCAGGAAGCCCGCGTACATGCCCGTCAGCAAGGCGCCCCATCCGATGTAGCCAAGAGCGATCCCGAGGACGCCCGAGAGCCGGACATCACCGAAGCCCATGCCCGCGGGATAGATCGCGTACATGAGGCGATAGAACCCGCCCATCACGATCAGGCCGAGTGCGGCGCGGATGAGATCGTCGCGAACGAAGTCGTCGGCGGCCGACGCGGCCACGACGAGAACGGTCACGATCACATAGGACGGGACGATCAGTCGGGTGGGGAGAAGTCGGGTCTGGCTGTCGATATAGCCCAGGACGACGCCGACGGCAGCCAAGTAGACCCACGCCCAGACGATTGGGTCGTAGTCGAGCCGCCAGCCGATTGCCGCGCCCGCCGCGGCGCCCGCCGTACCGAGCTTCCACCACAGTCCGGGCCGCCGGCCCAGCTCGTGATAGGGGATCTTGTCGGCTGCGTCAGACTCGAGGATCGGCTCCGGCAGCCGCCTGATCACGAGTGGCCCGAGCGCAGCGAGCCCGCCCGCCACGACTGCCCAGACGGCGATCGCGGTCGAGTCTGCGGGCACAAGCGGTGAGCCTAGCGGGCCGGGCCGACCAAGGTCAGGAGGTCAGGAGGTCAGGAGGTCAGGAGGTCAGCAGGTCACGGGATGGTGTAGGCCGTGTGGAAGAAACCGTGCGGATCGACCTGTGCCTTGATCTGCTTCAATCGCTGGAAGTTCGGGCCGTAGTAGCTGGGCAGGCCGCGCCCCGGCTCAAGGTAGTTGACGTATCCGCCGGACGAGTACGGCTTGACCTGCTTGTGCGCGGTGCCGATCCAGTTGTACGCCGACTGAACCGCGTTGTTCGACGCGCCGTTGGGCAGCCCGATGTACCACTGGATGTCGCACACGTGGTTGCGCCACGGAAAGGCCGTCGCCTTCGGCTTGATATCGCTGACCTTGCCGGTCAGGGGGTCGAGGATCGCGCTGACCGACTTCCCGTGGTTGGCCCGATGCTTGACGAGCTTGACGATCGCCTGCGCGAGGTCGGGCGACATCTTCGCGATGATGTCGCTGCCGGCCGCGAACGTCTGCCGCGACGACGTTGTGCCTCCCCCGAGGAACTCGATGCCCTGCATATAGGTCTTCTGGAACGTCGAGACGCTCGTCGGAGCGACGCCGACGGCGTTCTCCATGGCCGTCGCCTCGCTGTGCTCGTCGCCCGCCCGGCAGGTTCCGACCACACGGATGTCGGTCGAGCCGTCGGAGCTCGCGTCGAGGTGGAGGTTGGCCCAGGCGGTGCGCGGCATCTGGTGGATGCGTTTGGACCAGCCGCGCACGACCTTCGCCGCCTGACCCCACGGGAACGTCATCAGGAAGAAGCCCATCCGGTAGGTCGGCTGCGTGTGGTAGCGCATCGTCGTGACGATGCCGAGGTTGCCGCCGCCGCCGCCCTGGCTGGCCCAGAACAGGTCGGCATGCTGCGACGCGTTGACCGTCTTCTTCTTCCCGTCCGCCGTGACCATCGTGAGGCCGGCGAGCTGGTCGCAGGTAAGCCCGAACTGACGGCTTGCGATGCCGAGGCCGCCGCCTAGCGTGAGCCCGGCGGCTGCGACAGTCGGGCAGGTGCCGGTCGGGATCGTGCGTCCGTGGTTGGCCAGCGCCGAGTGCGCGTTGTACAGCTGCTTGCCCGCGCCGATCGTCGCGATCTTCGTCGATGCGTCGTACGACGCCTTGGTGATCCGGCTGACGTCGATGACCATGCCGCCCTTGAGCGACGAGGCGCCGACGTAGGAGTGGCCGCCGGCCTTCGGCCGGCACTTGAGCTTCTGGTGCTTCGCGAACTGGATCGCGGCCGAGACGTCGGCCGCCGACGTGCACTCGACGACCGCGAGCGGATGGAGGTCGTCGAACCGCGGGTCGAACAGCTGGTGCGCCTTCGGGTAGCCGTTGTCACCCCTCTGGATCACGGCGCCGTCGATGTCGCGCTGGAGGGCGTTCCAGTCGGCCTGGGTCGGTGCGGTGCGGGCAGCGGCGATCGGCAGCGGGCGGACGAGCAGTTCGGCTGCGGCCAAGGCTGCGATTGCGCCGCCGCCCCGGAGAACGGCGCGGCGGTCGACAAAGGCGGAGGTCATGAGCACATCACGCACCGACACTCTCATCGGTTGCCCAGCGCCGCCAGCCCCGCCGTGCGCATGGCCTCGAGTGGCGGCGACGCGCACTCGGTCATCAGCTCGACCTGCCGGACCGCTTGGTGCAGCAGCATGTCGAAGCCGCCGATCGTCGTCGTCCCAGCCCGGTCGGCCGCTTCGATGAGCGGAGTGCGGACGGGGTCATACACGACGTCGAACACGACGTGGGCTCGACTGGCGAGCGCGTCGGCGTACGGCCCTTGCGCCGAGGCGGGAATTGTCGAGACGAGCAACGGGGCCGCGGGAATCTCGCCGACGTGGTCGAGGCTGACGACGGTGACGTCGAGCCCGCACCGGTGGCCGATGTCGGCCGCGAACTGCGCACGCGACGTGTCGCGCACCGCCACCGTCGCCTTCAGCCCGCCCATGCTGCGGATCGCGGCCAGCGCGGTCGCCGCCGTCGCTCCCCCGCCGACGACGATCATCTCTCCGACGAACTCGATGTCGTGCTCGCGCAACGCGTCGACGACGCCGTCGACGTCGGTGTTGTAGCCGATCATGGTGGTGCGCTCGAAGACAATCGTGTTGATGACCTCGAGGTACTCGGCCGTGTCGTCCACTACCTGGTCGACCGCCCGGTAGGCCGCGCGCTTCAGCGGCATCGTCAGCGAGATACCGCGCCAGCTGTCGTCGAGGTTCGCCAGGAACGGCTCGAGCTCCGGCTCGGTGACCTCAAACGACTCGTACCCCCACTCGAGCCCGAGCTCGCGGTACGCAGCCTGATGCAGTACGGGTGACAGCGAGTGCGAGATCGGGCTGCCGATGACGCAGCACCGCGTCATGCCACCGGCCCAGCCGCGTCAGCACTCATCGGACGTTTCGCAGTACTGGTGGAGGATGTCGACGTTCTGCTGATGCTCGGCGTAGGTGTTGGCGAATAGCGTCTTGCCGGTGCGCAGGTTGATCGTCACGAAGTAGAGGTAGGTTGTGTTGGCGGGGTGGAGGGCGGCGTTGATCGCGTCGTCGCCTGGCGAGTCGATCGGCGTCGGCGGCAAGCCGGTGTTCTGGTAGGTGTTGTACGGCGAGTCGATTTGGGTGAGGTCGCCCGCCCCGATCACGCCGCGTGAGTCGACGGCGTAGTGCAGGGTCGAGTCGAGCTGCAGCGGCATGCCCGCGTCGAGCCGGTTGTAGATGACGCTCGCGACCTTGGCGAGGTCTTGCGGCCGAGACGCCTCCGCCTGGACCAGGCTCGCGACGGTGAGCACGTCGTAGGGCGACATGCCGAGGTCGGCGGCGCCCTGCTCGAGCTTGTCGGCGGCGGCGCGGTTCTTGAACTCGTCGACCATCGCCTTGAGCACCGACGCGGGAGTGGCATTGGGAGCGATGTTGTACGTGGCTGGGAAGAGGAAGCCCTCCGGGTCGTCGCCCGCATACGAGGGCAGGCCAAGGGCCTTGGTGTCGTCGTAGGCCGCCTGCACCGACTTCTCGGAGAAGCCACCGGTTTCGGCGATGGCCGCGACGATCTCGTCGGCCCGCTTGCCCTCGGGGATGGTCAGCGGATTCGAGACCATCGAGACCTTCGTGTCGAGGATCAGATCGAGCGCGTTCTTGGCTGCCATCTTCTCGTGCAGCTGATAGAACCCGACCTGGATCGACGTCGACTGCGGGTTCGCGGTCGCCGCGTCAACGAACGCGTTGACGCTCTTGACCACTCCAGCGTCAAAGAGGGTGTGGGCGATGTCGGTGGCCGTCTGGCCCTCTTTGACTTCGATCGTGACGGTGCCGCTGCCATCGCCTGAGTAGTCGGCCGCGGCCTTGTTGCCGTCGACCCAGCCCTTGACCACATCGACACCCTTGACGTAGAGCAGCCCGCCTATCACCGCGATCACGAGAGCCGCGATCAGGACGGGGATACAGCCCTTCGACTGCTTGCGCCCCCGGCGACGGCCCGGCTGCTGCTGCACCGTACCGAGATCGAGCTGGCTCACGAAGATCCCACTTCCTGACCTGGTGGTCGCCCCGTCGACCGCTCCGTGTCGATGGCGTGCTGAAGGATGACGACGGCTGCGGCCTGGTCGACCACCTCGCGGCGTCGGGCTCCCTTGCGGCCCCGTTCGCGCAGCACACGTTCCGCGGACACCGTAGTCAATCTCTCGTCGATGAGGCGAACGCTGGCGACCGAAGTGTCCGTGTTCGTCAGCGTTGTCCATAGTTCGGCAGCGAACGCGCGGGCCTTGGCGGCCGCATGGCTCTCGCCGCCCGACAACGACCGCGGCAGGCCCACGACGATCTCGACGGCGCCGTGCTCACGAGCCAGCGCGGCGATCCGCTCGAGGTCTCCGGGACCGCGCTGAACCGTCTCGACCGGACTTGCCAGGACCCCCTCGGGATCCGAGACGGCAATGCCGATCCGGACCTCGCCGACGTCGACGCCGAGGCGCGCACCCGGTCGCCAGCCGCTCGGCCGGTCGTCGCTCAGGAGGTCACCCGTTCGCCGATGGCGCGCTCGACCGCCGCAACCGCCTCGGCGGTCTTGGTGGGATCGACGCCACCGCCCTGCGCGACGTCGTCGCGGCCGCCGCCGTTGCCGCCCAGCGCAGTCGCCGCGGCGCGCACCAGATCGCCTGCCTTCAGCCGCCATTCCTGTGCCACGTCGTTGAGAGCGACGACGACGCTCGGCTTGCCGTTGGAAGAGCCGACGACAGCGACCGCCGCCGCTCGATCGCCGGGCAGCCGGCCGCGGATGTCGAGGGCCAGTCTGCGCACATCGCTGCCGTCGGCGCCGTCGGCGATGTGGCCGACGAACGAGACGCCGTAGACGTCGCGGGCGCCGGCCGCGAGCTCGGTGGCGCGTGCCGTCAGCGACGCACTCCGGATCCGCTCGACCTCGCGCTCCGCGGTGCGCAGGCGCTGGACGAGGTCGTCGAGGCGACCGGGAAGGTCCTCGGCTGGCGCCTTGAGCACCTCGCCGAGCTGGGCGACCAGGTCACGCTCGCGAGCAAGGTAACGGAAGCCCTCGATGCCAGTGATGGCCTCGACCCGGCGACTGCCCGACCCGACCGACGACTCCGACGTGACCACCACGGTGCCGATCTGCGACGAGCTGCGCACATGCGTGCCGCCGCAGAGCTCACGCGACCACGGACCCCCGATCTCGATCACCCGGACCTTCTCGCCGTACGTCTCGCCGAACAGCGCGAGCGCGCCGATCTCCTGAGCCTCGGGGAGCGTCATCCAATGCGCTGACACCTGATGATCTGCGCGAAGTGCCTGGTTGGCGACGTCTTCAACGGATCGGACCTGCTCGGACGTCAAGGCGCCTCCCCAGCCGAAGTCGAGGCGAAGGTAGCCGGGACGGTTGTACGAGCCGTTCTGCAGCGCTGTCGGACCGAGCACCTCGCGCAGGGACGCGTGCACAACGTGAGTGCCGCTGTGCGCCTGGCAGGCGCCGAGCCGCCACTGCGCGTCGACCGCCGCCTGCAGGTCCGTCTGCGGCCGCAGGCTCCCCTCGACGACACGCACCTGATGCGAGACGAGCCCGCGCACCGGACGCTGGACGTCGATCACCTCGGCCGATCCGCCGTCCCACGTCAGCAGGCCGGCATCGGCATTCTGGCCACCCGACTCGGCATAGAACGGCGTCCGGTCGAGCACGATCTCGCCGATCTCGCCCGGGCCGAGCTCGTCGACGCTCTCGCCGGCGCGCAGCAGGCCGAGCGAGGTCGAGTCGGTCGTCAGGGTCGTGTACGCCTGCCAGTCGGTCGGGCCATGCTGATCGATCAGGCTCCGATAGGCAGACGTGTCGGCGTGCTGCCCCTTCTTGGACCTCGCGTCGGCCTTCGCACGCTGCCGTTGCTCGTCCATCAGCTGACGGAAGCCGACCTCGTCGACCAACAGTCCCTGCTCCGCAGCCATCTCGAGGGTGAGGTCGATCGGGAAGCCGTAGGTGTCGTGCAACTGGAACGCCTTGGCGCCGGAGATCTCGGTGCCGTCGGCAGTGCGCGTCTCTTCGGCGGCGAGGTCGAAGATCGACGTGCCCGCCTTGAGGGTCTGACGGAACGCGTCCTCTTCGGCGAACGCGACGCCGGAGATGCGCGGGAACTCGGACTCGAGCTCGGGATAGGACTGCTTCATCTTCTTGAGCGAGACGGGCATCAGCTCAGGCAGCACGCGGTCCTCGACACCCAAGAGCCGCATCGCCCGGACCGTGCGCCGGATCAATCGCCGCAGGACGTACCCCCGCGACTCATTGCCCGGCGTGACGCCGTCGCCGATCAGCATCAGCGAGCTGCGGACGTGGTCGGCCACGATTCGCATCTTGACGTCGTCTTCGTGGTTGGCGCCGTAGGTCTTGCCGGAGATCTGGGCAGCTCGCTCGAGTACCGGCGAGATCTCGTCGATCTCGTAGACGTTGTCCTTGTCCTGCAGGAGGTACGCGACGCGCTCGAGCCCCATGCCCGTGTCGATGTTCTTCGCCGGAAGGTCGCCGACGATCGGGAAGTCGTCCTTGCCGGTGCCCTCGCCGCGCTCGAACTGCATGAAGACGAGGTTCCAGATCTCGAGGTAGCGGTCGCCCGCCTTCTCGACATCGCCCTCGGGTCCGTGTTCGGGTCCGCGGTCGTAGAGCAGCTCTGACGCGGGACCGCACGGGCCTGGCACGCCCATCGACCAGAAGTTGGAGTCCATGCCGAGCCGGTGAATGCGCTCGTCAGGCAGATTGGCGATCTTCTTCCAGTGACGGACCGCGTCGTCGTCTTCGTAGT
>DATIOH010000164.1:0-5777 GCA_035473375.1 Nocardioidaceae bacterium
CCAGCGGCGGTCATCCGCGGATACGCGACGTCGAGCGGCAGGCCGAATGGCGACTTCTCGGTCGCAACTATGCCGCTCGCGCCCGGCGAGAGGACAGAGAACTCGCTCTTCCGGACCCCGTCGAACGCCGCCTGGCCGTCGGCCGCCGCCGACTCGCCGTAGACGCGCGGACTCGGCGATTCCGGGTAGGCGCTGAAGTACCCGCGCGTGCGGATCGCCTCGAGGGCACCGTCGAGGGTCTCGCGGTGGCGAGCGAACGAGTCGACTGCGAGTGTCGACATGGCGAAGCCTCCGTGCGGTGAGGAGTTGCTCGCAAACGTGTGACACAGCGAGCACAGAATTGTCTGCAGTCTGTCACAGCCACCAAGCCGGGCGCGAAACCGCGAGACGCCGTGAGAGAGTGCCCGGGTGCAGATCCGGGCCATGACGGACGACGATGTCGACGCCGTCCTCGCGCTCAACGAGGAGTCCGTCGCGGCGCTCGTTCCAATGCTTCGCGACGACCTCGCGCACTACCGCCAGCTGACGCCGCACACGCTGGTCTGCGTGGTCGACGACGACGTGGCCGCGTTCGCCATCGCCTACGCCCCCGGCACCGCCTACGACTCGGTCAACTACCTCTGGCACACCGACCGCTTCGACGACTTTCTCTACCTCGATCGGATCGCCGTCTCGGGCAGCTACCGACGACGCGGCATCGCATCGGCGCTGTACGACGCGATGGAGGGCATCGCGCGCGAGCACGGTCGCATGGTCTGCGAGATCTACTCCGATCCGCCGAACGAGGTGTCGATCGCGTTCCACACAACGCGCGGCTATCTCGACGTCGGGCATCTGCGGCTGGCCAACGGCCATGAGGTCGTGATGATGGAGAAGCCGCTCGAGGCGATTTCATGACAACCCTGACGCCCGACGAGCTCGCCCGCCGATGCGCCGACGCGATGTGGGCAGAGGACGTGGCGTCGCAGTCGCTCGGCATGACCCTTATCGACGTCGGACCGGGACGCGCGACACTGTCGATGCCGGTCCGCGCCGACATGGCCAATGGCCACGGGATCGCGCACGGCGGCTTCGTGTTCGCACTCGCCGACAGCGCGTTCGCCTTCGCGTGCAACACCTACAACGAGCGCACCGTCGCATACGCGTGCGACATCGTCTTCGCCGCACCCAGCCGCGTCGGTGACCTGCTGACGGCGAGCGCGGTCGAGCGACACCGGTTCGGTCGCAACGGCGTCTACGACATCCGGGTGGTCCGCGAAGCAGATGGCGACGAGGACGCCGAGGTCGTCGCGGAGTTTCGCGGACGCAGCCGCACGATCGGCGGAGCGTTCGTCGACGCCGAGTAAGGCCTGCTGGACGGGTCCAACCCAAAGTGGAGCCAGTTTGGCTCGCCCAAACTGGCTCCACTTTGGGAATCCATGCAGGGTGAAGGGATGCACGACCTCTCGACCCCACCAGATCTATGGGACTCAGCCGAGCGACTGGACGTCGATGAGTTACGCGCGCTCCAGCTCGAACGTCTGCGCACGACCCTGCGGCACGCCTATGACAACGTGCCGCACTACCGGTCGGCGTTCGACGCGGCAGGCGTTCGCCCCGACGCGCTGTCGACCCTCGACGATCTCGCGCTTTTTCCGTTCACGACGAAGGCCGACCTGCGCGACAACTATCCGTTCGGGATGTTCGCCGTCCCGCGAGAAGACATCGTCCGCGTCCACGCGTCGAGCGGTACGACGGGGCGTCCGACCGTCGTCGGCTACACGGCGGCCGACGTCGAGATGTGGTCCGACGTCGCGGCGCGGTCGATTCGTGCCGCAGGCGGACGTCCGGGCGACATCGTGCACATCGCGTACGGATACGGGCTGTTCACCGGCGGCCTCGGCGCGCACTACGGCGCTGAGCGGCTCGGCTGCACGGTGGTGCCGGTCAGCGGTGGCATGACGGAACGGCAGGTTCAGCTCATCGCCGACTTCAAGCCACGCGTGATCATGGTGACGCCGTCGTACTTCCTCGCCATCGTCGACGAGATGGAGCAGCAGGGACTCGACCCGCGCGCGTCGTCGCTCGAGATCGGCATCTTCGGCGCCGAGCCGTGGACCGACGAGATGCGACACGAGATCGAGCGACGCTGCGACATGCACGCCGTCGATATCTACGGACTCAGCGAGGTGATCGGGCCTGGCGTGGCGCAGGAGTGCGTTGAAACGAAGGACGGTCTCCATGTGTGGGAGGACCACTTCCTCCCCGAGGTGATCGACCCAGTGTCGGGCGAGACGCTTCCCGAAGGCGAGAAGGGCGAGCTCGTCTTCACGTCGCTGACCAAGCAGGCGATGCCGGTGATCCGGTATCGCACCCGCGACCTCACGCGGCTGTTGCCGGGTACGGCCCGCCCGTCGTACCGGCGGATGGAGAAGGTCACCGGGCGCACCGACGACATGATGATCGTCCGAGGCGTCAACGTCTTCCCGACGCAGATCGAGGAGCAGATCCTCAAGGTCGACGGGCTCGCTCCGCACTACTTGTGTGTTCTCACTCGCCCGGGGCGCATGGACGAGTTGACCGTGCGAGTCGAGGCCGCGACGGCCGATGTCGCAGACGACCTGCGCGACGCCCTCGGCGACCACCTTCGTCGCCTCGTCAAGGAAGTCGTCGGAGTGACCGTGTTGGTCGAGGTCGTGGAGCCCTACGCCGTTGCGCGTTCACTCGGCAAGGCCGTGCGCATCGACGACCAGCGCCACCTCACCTAGATCCCAAACTGGAGCCACTTTGGGGTGTGAGCGCGACCCAAAGTGGCTCCACTTTGGGTCAGGGGGTCGGGCCAAAGGTGCGGGCCGCGCCAAACGAGGCCCGCCGACTGGCGCGACGGAGGGTCGCGAGGATCGCCGGCCCGAGCAGGACGATCGCGGCCGCATTGGTGATCGCCCGTCCGGTGTCCCAGCCGATTGTCGACGTCGTCAGTGTGTAGACGATGAAGCGATGCAGGTTCTCGAGCGGCGGATCGCCTGGCACGAACGAGATGTTCGTGCCGAAGCCGACGGAGAATGGCCAGAACGACAGATTCATCAAGAAGCCGAAGACATACGCCGCGACGACTCCGTATGCCGCGAGCATCGCGATCTCCTTGCGCCCCCGCACCCGCCGCGGCAGCAACCCGGCGCCGAGCCCGATCCAGGCCGACGCGAGCATCTGGAACGGCAGCCACGGGCCGACGCCCGCAGTCACGAGCGCCGAGGCGAACAACGACGTGCAGCCGAGCACGAACCCGAAGCCCGGCCCGTACACGCGCCCCGCGAGCACGAGCATGAAGAAGACCGTCTCGATGCCCGAGGTTCCGGCTCCGAGCGGGCGGAGCGCGGCGTTGACCGCAGCCAGGACTCCGAGCATCGCCAGCGCCTTCGAGTCCATCCCGCCCTCGCTGAAGGACGCGAGGACGACGCCGATCAGGATCGGGAGCACGAGCATGAAGACGAACGGCGCATCGCTGGTGTGTCCGTTCGTGTCGGTGGTGACCCTGACGAAAAGGGGCCAGCAGAACATCACCAGACCCGCAATGGTCGCGATGCCCAAGATGAGGGCCGTCCGAGGTCCGACCCGCACGACCGATGCGTCAACGAGGGACGGAGTGGGGCCGGAGGTCGGAGTCGACCGGAACGCCGTCTCAGCCATGGCGCACCGCCTCTGACTCCAGGGCCACAGCGACCTCGTCGACCGTCAGGAAGCCGAGCGGCGCCAGCACCTTCGCGGCTTGCGGCGCGAAGACCGGCGACGCAGCGAGCGCCTCGCGGGCTGGAGCATCCGCGACGATCTCGCCCTCGGCCATGACGATGACACGATGCGCGGCATGCGCGACGAACTCGACGTCATGTGTCGCGACCACGATCGCGTGCCCGTCGGCCGCGAGCTCGGCCAACGTTGCGCGCAGGCGGCCTTTGGCGTCGTAGTCGAGGCCGCGGGTCGGCTCGTCGAGCAGCAATACTCGCGCACCGCCGACGAGTTGGACGGCGATGGCCAGTGCGAGTCGCTGGCCGTCCGAGAGATCACGTGGATGAGTCGACCCATCGATCTGCCCGCCGGCCAGCCGCTCGAAGAGCTCGCGCGTTGTTCCCGGCACCAGCTCGCCGCCCCCGTCGGCGGTCGCGCACTCGGCATCGACGGACGCGTGGTACAGCAGATCCGTCGCCTGCTGCGGCACGAGAGCCACCAACGACGCTGCCTCGGCCCGCGACAGCCGCGCGGGGTCGCGTCCGGCGACTGTCACCGACCCGCCGGCTCGCGTGACCGCGCCGCGGAGCGCCCACAGGAGCGATGACTTTCCCGACCCGTTGCGGCCCATCAACGCGACGACCTCGCCGGGAGCGACCTCGAGGTCAGCGCCGCGCACGGCGACCTTCGAGCCGTACTGCACCACGAGCGACCGGCAGGTGAGCCCGTCGGCCGCGGCATCTCCCGAAGCATGCGGTCGGTCAAGCGGCAGGCTCGCTCCGACTAGCCGCGCACGCAGCTCGACGGCCGCCCGGCGCGCGTCGCGCACGGACAGCGGTAGCGGCGACCAACCGGCGAGTCGGCCGAGCTCGACGACTGGCGGCGCGAGCGGCGAGGTGGCCAGCTCGATCCGCGGCGAACCCGATCTGACCCGTCCGTCGGCGAGCACGACCAGCTGATCGGCGTACTCGACGACCCGCTCGAGCCGGTGCTCCGCGGCGAAGACGGTGATCCCGAGATCGTGAACGAGCCGCAACACCGCCGCCAACGCATCCTCAGCCGCGACGGGGTCAAGGGCCGAGGTCGGCTCGTCGAGCACGAGGATGGACGGCGCCGCGGTGAGGACGGATCCGATCGCAACCCGCTGCTGCTCTCCGCCCGACAGCGACCGCAGGGCGCGTCGGCGAAGGGGTGCAATGCCCATGAGGTCGAGAACCTCCTCGACCCGCCGTCGCATCACCGCAGGCGGCGTCGCCAGCTGCTCCATGGCGTAGGCGAGCTCCTCTTCGACGGTGTCGGTGACGAAGCCCGCCAGCGCGTCTTGGCCGACCACCCCGACGGTTGCCGCGAACTCGCGCGGAGGCGTGCTCCTCGTGTCGAGGCCGCCGGCGCGGACTCTGCCCTCGACATGTCCGCCCGTGAACGTCGGCACCAGACCGTTGACTGCGCGCAGCAGCGTCGACTTGCCCGACCCGGTGGCGCCGACCAGCAGAGCGAGCTCGCCCTCGGCAACCGTGAGGTCGACGTCGCGCAGCGTCGGCTCCGAGGCATCGGGATACCAGAAGGAGAAGTGTTCGAAGCCGATCACGTCGCCACCTCGACCCTCGCGATCGGCGTGGTCGGCTCAGTCGGCTCAGTCGGATCGGTCGGATCGGTCGGCTCAGAGACGTCACCGGCGTCGGCAGACTCCACACTCAGCGGCCTCGGCGACACGAACGCCGGCAGCAGTCCGACGAGGATTCCGATCAGCGGCACGATCGCGAGCTGCGGCCAGGCCAGCGGCGAGAGAGACGGCACGAGCTTCGTCGGGTCGACGCGGGCGCTCAGGTAGACGACAACAGCGCTCGTGAGGCCTGACGCGGCGACCAGCATCTCCGCCAGCCGCCACCGGTCGGGCCGATACGCCGTCCGACTTGCCCCACGCGCAGACAAGGCCATGCCGATCACCCCGGCGGCGACGCCGGCCAGAAGCGTCGGCGCGGCCAAAGCCCTCGGCGCAGTGCCGTCGAGAACTGCATAGACGCCGACGCTGATCCCGCAGAGTCCTAGCACGAGGAACGCGCCGCTCACCCGGC
>DATIOH010000165.1:0-11546 GCA_035473375.1 Nocardioidaceae bacterium
GGGTCGAGCGCGGCCATCTTCCGCTGCGTCGAGTTGGGAGAGCCGGAGATCGATGTGAAGAGGCCGCCGACCATGACCTTGGACCCGTCGGGAGTCGGGGTGATGGTCTCGACCGAGTCGTTCGCCGTCGCCGTGAAGCCCGTCACGAGGGCCCCGGACGTCGCGTCGACTGCTGCGAGCCGCGCGTGCGACTGGCCGCCCACGGTCAGGAAGTCGCCGCCCAGGTAGACGCGGTTGCCCAGGGCAGCGACGCCGAAGCCGGACTGGTCGAGCCGTGGGTTCCATGCCTTGATCGCGCCAGTCGTCGCGTCGAAGGCGGCCGCCCGGTCGCGGGTCACATTGTTGGCGCGGGTGAAGTCGCCGACCGCGTAGATCGTGGATCCATCGGGAGACAGGGCGATGTTCCAGACCTGCTTATTGACGTTGGCGACGAATGGGAGCGCGGCACCCGTCGTCGGGCTGATCGCTGCAAGGTTCGTGCGGGCGGCCCGCTGGCCGCCCGGGCCGATCAGATTGTTGAACTTGCCCGCGAGATAGATCGCATTCGGGGTCTCGACGATCGCCCTGACGCGGCCGTCGACCTGCCACATGCTCGCGTCGAACGTCGTCGGCGCCAGCGCCCGCGCGGGCGGCGGCGCGACCACCAGCCCGACAAAGAGCGCGGCGAACGCCGCAAAGACGATCCCAGTGCGCATCCACGCACGCTGAAGAACCACTGCTCTGCTCATGGAGTCCCGTCCCTCCGCGCTGCCTGAGCTACACCGCACGCCCTGTCGAGTTTGCGGCGAGTGCAGATTAGGCCCGCGATCGCTGGGCAGCGGGGGTTCGCAGAGAGTTCTCAGCCGAGGATGCCGAATTCCCGGTTTAGATCGACGCTCGGTGACCGGCTGTGCCCGAGCGGTGACGCCGGCCGCGAGAGCGGCTCAGCGCTCCACGTGCACAAGCGAGCGGAGCGAGCGCTCGAGGTGCCACTGGAGGTACGCGGCGACGATGCCGCTCGCGGGCTTTCGGTAGCGCGGCTCAACCGCCTCGGCAGTGGGCCAGTCGCCGGCGAGCAGAGCTCCGAGGAGCGTGACCGTCTCGTCTGCCGGCGTCGCGGCGCCGGGCACCCGGCAGTCGCTGCACAGGATGCCGCCCGCCGCGGCGCTGAAACGGCGATGCGGGCCGGCCGCCCCACAGCGCGCACAGTCGTCGAAGGTCGGCGCGTATCCGGCGATGGCCAGTGACCGGAGCAGAAACGAGTCGAGCACGAGCGATGGGTCGCGCTCGCCGGCGGCGAGAACGCGCAGCCCGCCGACGAGGAGCAGGTACTGCTGGACCGCGGGTTCCATCTCCTCGACGACCAGCCGGTCGGCCGTCTCGAGCATTGCGGTGCCGGCCGTATAGCGCGCGTAGTCGGTGGCGATCGCCTCGCCGAACGGCTCGATCGTCTCGACCTGGGTGACGATGTCGAGCGTGCGCCCGTGGGCGAACTGGACATCGACCTGCATGAACGGCTCGAGCCGTGACCCGAACTTCGACTTCGTTCGCCGAACGCCCTTGCCGACCGCTCTCACCCGCCCGGTTCGGCGGGTGAGGAAGGTGACGATGCGGTCGGCCTCACCCAGTTTCTGGGTGCGGAGCACGACCCCCTCATCGCGGTAGAGGTTCACGCCCCCATTGTGCCGCCGCCGGCCGACCGTCTCTGCCTGGCTGGCCAGAGGCCGTCGAGGAATTCGAGAACGACGTCGGTGATCCGGTCGGGGCGAGCCCGCCACTCGACAATCGACTCGGCGGCGACGAACTCTGCGTTCGGCAGCTCCTCCGCGAGCATTGCGGCGTCGGCAGCAGGATGGATCGGGTCGTGCGGATGACCGATCACGACAGCTGGGTGCTGGAGCGTCTTGCGGAATCGCGACGAGGGCGCGATCCGTCCGAAGAAGATGCCGTGCACAGTCGCCGCCATCGCCGCGGGCTCTTGCGCGAGGGTGTCGAGCCAAATGCCCGTCCAGAACGGCACGACCGAGCGCGGCACGGCGTTAGCGGCGCTGCGGAGCAGGCTCACCGCCCACGGCGTGACGCGTCCGAAGAAGATCAGCGGGGCGAAGACGATGATGCCCGCCTCGACCGCGTTGTCGAGAACGGGCATCTCGAGAATCATGCCTCGCACGCGGGTCGGATCGATGAAGGCGACCTCGAGGCTCACGTTCGCGCCCAGCGAGGTGCCTCCGATGACGGCCTGGTCGACCTCGAGGTGGTCGAGCAGCCCGACGACCTGATGCGCGAATGCCGTCATGGAGTACCGCTTGGCATCGGTCGGCCGGTCGCTCCGTCCATGGCCGAGGAGATCGAGGGTGATGACGCGGTAGCCGGCGGCGGCGAGGCGTCGCGCGAGTGAAGCGTGCATGGTGCGCGGCATCAGCTGGCTGTGCAGCAGGATGATGAGCCGGTCGCGCGAGGCGGCCCGTGAGCCGAACTCGGTGTACTCGAGCCGCGCCCCCTCGAAGAAGAATTCACTTACCTGCTCCGAGACCAGCATCTATTCAGGATATGCGTGCACTCCGGCCCATCTCCGGCATTTCGCTCGATTCGAGGTTGCGAAGAAACCAGGTGAGCCGATGCCCCCAGGGCTGGAATGCTCGCGGACATGACCTCTGGCCATGATCTGATCGCCCGCATCGAAGCCTCCTACGACGGAAGTCCTCGACCGCGGGCCGACACCGAAGAAGTGGGTCCGTTCACGCTGTTCGTCGCCCGCGCCGACATGAAGCACGGCTACTACGCGAGACCCAGCCTCGGTGGAACGCTGATTCCGACCGTCGACGATGCCCGGCGCCTCCTCGCGCTCCAACGCGAGCGCGACCTGCCTCGCGCAATCGAGTGGGTCGACGAGGTCACCCCGGGGCTCGACCGCGCGGCTGAGGAGGCGGGGTACGCCGTCGAGCGGTATCCGCTGATGGCGCTCGACGGCGAACTCGCGGGCAACGCGGGCTCGACGCGGCTGATCGATCCGGCCGACGAGGCTCTGCTCGTCGAGACTCGCGCGGCGATCGCCGTCGCCTTCGACAACGAGGGGACAACCATTGGCGAGGCCGGGCTCGCCGAACGCGACGCGGCGCACGACTCGCCGCACGCCGTGCTCAACGACTCCTTTCGCGAGGCGGTCGCTGCCGGCGACTTCATCCTCGCGGCCGCATTCGCGCCCGACGAGCCCGCCGCCGGCGCCGTCGGAGGCGGCAGCTTGATGCCCGTCGGCGACACGGCCGAGATCGCCGGCGTCGGCGTCCTGCCGGCGTACCGGCGCCGCGGCCTCGCCGCCGAGATCACGTACGTCCTCGGCCACGAGGGACGTCGTCGCGGGGTCGACCTCGTCTTCTGCTCCGCCGACTCCGACGACGTCGCCCGCGTCTACGCGGGAGTCGGCTTCCGCCGCGTCGGCACCGCCCTCATCGCCGAGGCACCAGCGTCGTAGGGCCAGCTCGCCTCATTCCCAAAGTGGAGCCACTTTGGGTCCCTGACGACCTGCAAACTGGAGCCACTTTGGGTCCCTGACGACCTCCAAACTGGAGCCACTTTGAGTCCCTGACGACCTGCAAAGTGGAGCCACTTTGGGGACGGCCATCGCATTGGTCCACAGGTCGCGAGTACACGCCCACAGCCTGTCGATCGGCACTCAGGATTGCTCGCATGCATCGTTGGGACCGTCACCTCCAACCAGCCCGCCAAGCCGTCGTACCGGTTCAGTGGTCGATGGCTCAGGACCAGCGGGAGCGCGATGAGCTTCGCAGCGCCCGATGGCGCCGATCCAGCTTTGGTCACTATGTGCCTGCTCACCTCGAACGAACCGCCGGTCAGCGGGTAAGCGAGGCGGCCGCATTGCTTCCAGAGCAAGGAGCGATCGGAGGCTGGGCTGCGGCGCATTGGCTCGGTGCGCCATTCTTCGAGGGCATCCATCCGGATGGCTCCGAACTACCTGTCCTCCTGTGCATCGGTGACGCGAGACTGCAAACGCGTCCCGGCATTGAGCTCCTTCGCAATGACCTGCCGCCGACCGACGTCGTACTGGCGCACGGAGTCGCGTGCACGACGCCGATGCGCACCGCGTTCGACATCGCCCGCCGAAGGCGCCACCTCTTCGCCGCCGTTGCGGCGATCGACACTCTCCTCGAGTGCGGACTTGTCGACCTTGCGACGCTGACTGCCTACATCCGCAGTCATCCCCGATGGCGCGGGGTCGGACAGGCACGCCGCGCGGTGCGCCTCGCGACCGATGGTGTCCGCAGTCCACCTGAAACGTGGCTCCGCCTGACGTGGACCGTCACGGCAGCCCTGTCACCGCTTCTGGTCAATCCGCCGATCTTCAGCCACGACGGCGAGCTTCTCGGCATCGCCGACTGCCTCGACCCCGAGGCCGCCACCGTCATCGAGTACGACGGGGAAGACCACTTGCTTCCCGACCAGGCGGCCTCGGACCGTCGTCGGGACAGGTTGTTCGAAGACCACGGACTTATCGTCGTTCGTGTCACCCGAGACGACATGGGCCCCACAGGAGGCGACGCGCTGATCTCCCGCCTCGCTTCCGCACGGCTTCGCGGGCTGGCACGAGACAGATCATTCGACCGCTGGACGCTCACGATCCCGACGGGATGGATCGGGTTTTGAGGGTCGCGGCTAGTCGTCCTCGGCCAACGAAGATCAGACCGGTTCCCAAAGTGGAGCCACTTTGGGGGATCTGTCTGACCATCTGGGCCTCAAGGATCCCCAAAGTGGAGCCACTTTGGGTCAGCGACAGCAGGGTTAGTGGGCGCGGTTGACCGCGGAGATCACGGCCTTCAGCGACGCAGTGACGATGTTGGCGTCGAGGCCGACGCCCCACAGGACCTGTTCGCCGACGGCGCACTCGACGTAAGCGGCGGCGATTGCGTCGCCGCCGGCCGATAGAGCGTGCTCGGCGTAGTCGAGCACTCGGACGTCGAAGCCGACCTTGCCGATCGCGTCGACGAACGCTGAGAGCGGGCCGTTGCCCTCACCCTCGAGCGTCTCGACGGCGTCGTTGACATAGACGTTGACGAGGAGAGCGTCGCGCTCCCCCGCCGACGACGACGTGTGGACCGAGTTGAGCGCGAGCGGCTTGTCGCGATCGAGGTACTCGGCGCGGAAGGCTGTCCAGATCTCGACCGACGAGATCTCGCCGCCCTCTTCGTCAGTGAGGTGCTGCACGACTCGGCTGAACTCGATCTGCAGCCGACGTGGCAGATCGAGGTTGTGCTCGGCCTTCAGGATGTAGGCGACGCCGCCCTTGCCCGACTGCGAGTTGACCCGGATGACCGCCTCATACGACCGACCCACGTCTCTGGGGTCGATCGGCAGGTACGGGGCCTCCCACGGCAGCTCGCCCACCGGCACGCCGGCCTCGGCGGCGGCGACGTCGAGGGCTTCGAGACCCTTCTTGATCGCGTCCTGATGCGACCCCGAGAACGCCGTGTAGACGAGGTCGCCGGCGTACGGGTGCCGCGGATGCACGGGCAGCTGAGTGCAGTACTCGACCGTCCGCCGGATCTCGTCGATGTCGGAGAAGTCGATGAGCGGGTCGACGCCCTGGCCGAAGAAGTTCATGCCGAGCGTCACCAGGTCGACGTTGCCGGTCCGCTCGCCGTGCCCGAACAGGCATCCCTCGACCCGGTCGGCGCCGGCCATCATCGCGAGCTCGGTGGCGGCGACCGCAGTGCCGCGGTCGTTGTGCGGATGCAGCGAGATGCAGGTGTGCTCACGCCGGGTGAGCTGGCGCGAGAACCACTCGATCTGGTCGGCATACACGTTGGGCGTCGCCATCTCGATGGTCGCCGGCAGGTTCAGGATGATCTCGCGGCCGTCGTCGGGCTGCCAGACGTCGGCGACCGCCTCGCACACCTCGACCGAGAACGGCAGTTCGGTGCCGGTAAAGATCTCGGGCGAGTACTCGTAGCCGATCTCGGTCTTGTCGAGGTAGCCCTCGGCGTACTTCATGACCAACTCGGTGCCGCGGGTCGCAATCGCCTTGATCTCGTCCTTTCCGGCATGGAAGACCACGCGACGGAACAGCGGCGCCAGCGCGTTGTAGAGGTGGATGTTGGCCTTCGGGATGCCGACGAGCGACTGCACGGACCGCTCGATCAGGTCTTCGCGCGCCTGCGTCAGCACGGAGATCGTGACGTCGTCGGGTACTCGGTCCTGCTCGATCAGGAGGCGGACGAAGTCGAAGTCGGTCTGACTGGCAGACGGAAATCCGACCTCGATCTCCTTGTAGCCCATCCGGACGAGCAGCTCGAACATCTTCAGCTTGCGGCTCGGCGACATGGGGTCGATCAGCGCCTGGTTGCCGTCGCGGAGGTCAGTCGAGAGCCAGCGCGGCGGATGGGTCAGGGTCGTGGTCGGCCAGGTGCGATCGGGAAGGTCGATCGGCGGGAACGCCCGATACCGCTGGAAGGGCATGCCGCTGGGCTGCTGGGGATGGATTGCCATGCGTTGTCTGCTTTCGCGACTGGAGGATCGCCGGTGACAGCACCTACTCCGCGACGAGGGGTCCGGCTGATTTTCAGCGACCCTCGGCGCGGCAACTAAGGAGGAGCGCACGCACGCGAAGCGTCATCATGACGGGCTCAGGCTAACACTTGTCGGTGGGTCCGCGTCGGAGTCGGGCCAGCCGTCCGCTTACAGTGGTCCCGATGCGCCGCCTTCGAATTGTTGCCGCGTGCGCCGGCTTCGCACTCGCCCTGACCTCATGCGGCGGCGGGTCGACGACCCCGGAGGCGAAGGGCACCGGCCCCGATCCGACCAGCAAATCGCAGCCCACCACGCGCAC
The DNA here is from genome assembly GCA_035473375.1 of Nocardioidaceae bacterium. Taxonomy (GTDB): domain Bacteria; phylum Actinomycetota; class Actinomycetes; order Propionibacteriales; family Nocardioidaceae; genus DATIOH01. The sequence continues at coordinate 6,821 of DATIOH010000165.1, forward strand.
CGTCGCACCACCGGCCGCACCGTCCGTCGGCGACTGCCGAGTCCTGTCGTACGCCGACATCTCCCTCTACTCGAACGACTCGAAGTCTCAACCTTGCTCGAAGCCACACACCGCTTTCACGTTCGCGGTCGAACAGCTGCCCGACGACGTCGCCTTCGACGGCGTGCAGATCGAGAACGACGCGGTCCAGAGCAAGGCCGCGAGCGCGTGTCAGGACGCTTACGTCGCCTACATCGGCGGAGGCACGGCCGAGCGTGCCCTCACCCGGCTGACGGTGACGTACTTCGTGCCGAAGCAGGCGGGCTTCGACGCCGGCGCGCATTGGGTTCGCTGCGACATCGTCGCGCTGAAGTCGGACAGCTCCCTCGCCGACCTGCCGCCCCAGCTCGAGGGCTTCCTCGACAGCGGCAAGACCAGCGACTACGACGTCTGCTCACGCGGAGACCCGTCTGCGAGCGGATCGAGCCTCGTCATGTGCACGCAAGACCACACCTATCGGGCGATCGCCGCGATCCGGCTCGGCGAGTCGCACGCGACGTACCCAGGCGAGCAGGCGACGCTGTCGCAGGGTAAACAGGACTGCAAGCAGATGATCAGCGACCTGCTCGGCGTGAGCGGCGGGTTCACGTTCTCGTGGACCTATCCGTCGACGAGCGACTGGTCCGCCGGCCAACGATTCGGCTACTGCTGGAACGAGTCGACGACCTGATGAACGGCGCGTCTCAGTCGAAGCCGAGCCGACGCAGCTGCTTCGGGTCGCGCTGCCAGTCCTTGGCCACCTTCACCCGCAGATCGAGATAGACCGGAGTGCCGAGCATCCGTTCGATCTGAGCGCGCGCGTCGGCGCCGACCTGCTTGAGGCGGCTGCCTCGATGGCCGATCACGATTCCCTTCTGGCTGTCGCGCTCGACGAACAAGAAGGCGTGGACGTCGAGCAGCGGGCGATCGTCGGGTCGGTTGGGACGCAGTCCCATCTCCTCGACCACGACCGCGATCGAGTGCGGCAGCTCCTCGCGGACGCCCTCGAGCGCGGCCTCGCGGATGAGCTCGGCCACCATCACGGCCTCCGGCTCGTCGGTGAGCTCACCGTCGGGGTACAGCGGTGGGCCCGGAGGGAGCCGGGCGACCAGGAGATCGGCGAGCAGGTCGACCTGGCGGGCGGCTACCGCCGACACCGGCACCACCTCATCCCAGTCGACGCCGACGGCTGAGCCGAGCGCGGCGATCGAGGCCAGATGCACGGCAAGGCGATCAGACTCGACGAGGTCGGTCTTCGTCGCGACCGCGATCTTCGGGGTCTTGCGAACCTTCGCCAACTCCGCGACAAGGAACCGATCCCCCGGCCCGACCTCCTCGTCGGCGGGCAGGCACACCGCGACGACGTCGACCTCGCCCCACGTGGTCGTGACCAGGTGATTGAGCCGCTCGCCCAGCAATGTCCGCGGGCGATGGAGCCCTGGGGTGTCGACCATGACGAGCTGCGCATCTGGGCGGTGGACGATTCCGCGCACGACATGGCGCGTGGTCTGCGGACGCGACGAGGTGATGGCAACCTTGGAGCCGACCAGCGCGTTGACGAGCGTCGACTTGCCTGCGTTTGGACGGCCCACGAGGCTGGCGAAGCCGCTCCTGAACTCGCCCTCGGTCATCGACGCATCGTCACGTGGTGACCTGGTCGAGCACAACGCCGCTCGCGTCGGCCCGGTAGATGGGGACATCGGAACCGGCGAAGTCGCGGACGACATCGGCATCCTTCTCTGCCACGCCCAGCGAGTCCGTGACGACGACCGCCGCCTCGAGCCCGGCGACACCGCTCGAGACGGCCATCGCCACCGCCGCCTGGACGGCGCTCAGACTCAGCGACGGCAGGTCGACGGACACCGCCACATACGTACGGCCGTCGCGATCGCGCACTGCCGCCGCCTCGGCCGACCCCGCCCGCGCTCTGCCGGCGCGTGCGAGTGTCGCGAGCTTCGCGTCCTCCGCGTCGAGATCGAGGGCCATCGCGTCAGACTAGTGCGGGGGCACTAGGACGAGTTGACGACGTCGGACGCGTTCGCCTCGGTGCCAGGGCGGTGGCCGGCTTCGTCGTCGGCCGTCTCGGAGACCGGCGTCACGAGCACCGACACCACCTTGTTGCGGCGGCCGGCGAGCCATTCTGCTTGGAAGTGCAGACCCTCGCAGATCACCTCGGCGCCCGGAATCGGGACCTTGCCCAAGTGCTTGGCCATCAGACCGCCGACGGTCTCGACGTCTTCGTCCTCGATGTCGACGTCGAAGATCTCGTTGAGGTCGTCGATGTCCATCCGCGACGACACCCGCACCGCGCCGTCGGCGAGCCGCTCGACCGCCGCCGGCTCGTCGTCGTACTCGTCGGTGATCTCGCCGACGATCTCCTCGAGCAGGTCCTCGATCGTCACAAGCCCCGCGGTGCCGCCGTACTCGTCGACCACGATCGCGACGTGGGTGCGCTGCGCCTGCATGCCCCGGAGCAGCTCGTCGGCGGGCTTCGAGTCGGGGACGTACAGCGACGGACGCATAACGCTCTCGATCCGCTCGGTCGTCTCAGCCTCGTGCTTGTCGAACACCCGCTTCATGACGTCCTTGAGGTAAGCGACCCCGACGATGTCGTCGAGGTCGTCGCCGATCACAGGGATGCGGGAGAAGCCGCTCCGGAGGGCGAGCGACATCATCTGCCGCAGTGTCTTGTACCGCTCGATGTAGACCATGTCGGTGCGCGGGACCATCACCTCGCGGGCGATCGTCTCGCCGAGCTCGAACACCGAGTGGATCATCCGCCGCTCGTCGGACTCGATGACGCGCGTCGCCTCCGCCAGGTCGACGAGCTCGCGCAGCTCGGCCTCCGACGCGAACGGCCCCTCGCGGAATCCGCGGCCGGGCGTGAGCATGTTGCCGATCACGATGAGCAGCTGAGGGATCGGTCCGAGCACCGCCGTCAGGAGCGACACCGGTCGTGCTGCCGCAAGAGCCACCCGCTCGGGATGCTGACGGCCGATGGTGCGCGGACCCACGCCGATCGCGATGTACGAGACGACGACCATGACGCCGCTGGCCACCAGAACCTGGAGCCAGCGCGAGTCGAGCTGGTCGACGATGACGAGGGTGACGAGCACGACGGCGACGATCTCGCAGGCGATGCGCAGCAGCAGTGTCGTGTTGACGAACCGCGGCAGGTCGCGCGTGATGGCGAGCAGCTTTGCCGCGCCGCCGCGACGCTCGTCGACCAGGCGCTCGGCGCGCACGCGCGACACCGACGACAGCGCGGTCTCGGCGCTGAGCAGAAGTCCGGCGAGCACGATGAGGATCGCCGCGACGATCAAGAGGACTGTGTCGTCAGACGTCATTCGACCGTCTCACCGCTCCTCACGCCCTGCCACTCCGCAAGGAGGCGGGCTTGCAGCCCGAACATCTCGAGCTCTTCGTCGGGCTCGGCGTGGTCGTATCCGAGCAGGTGAAGGATGCCGTGGATGGTGAGCAACCTCATCTCGTCGTCCGCGGAGCGGCTGAACGAGGGCGCCTGCGCAGCGGCGTACTGAGGACAGAGCAGCATGTCGCCGAGGATGCCCTCTTCCTCGACGTCGCCCTCGCGCGCCGGCCGAAGCTCGTCCATCGGGAACGACAGCACGTCGGTCGGGCCGTCCTTGCCCATGTAGCGCTTGTTGAACTCGGCCATCGTGTCCTCGTCGACGAGCTTGACGCACAGCTCCGCCTCGGGATGCACCCGCATCCGGCCCATCACGAAACGCGACAGCCGCGCGAACTCGGTGACGTCGACGTCGGCACCGGACTCGTTGAGGACTTCGACGCTCATCGCGCCCCGGGACTCATCGGCTCACCGGCCCTCGACGGCGGTTCGCTCGGTCGGCGCCTGGCTTGCCTCGTAGTCGTCGTAGGCGGCCACGATCTTGCCGACCAGACGGTGCCGAACGACGTCGTGCGCTGTCAGGAAGCAGAACGTGACGTCCTTGATGCCGTCGAGGATCTGCTGGACGACGCGCAGGCCGCTCTTGGTTCCGCTGGGCAGGTCGACCTGGGTGACGTCTCCGGTGACAACCATCTTCGACCCGAAGCCGAGCCGGGTCAAAAACATCTTCATCTGCTCGGGCGAGGTGTTCTGCGCCTCGTCGAGGATGATGAACGCGTCGTTGAGCGTGCGTCCGCGCATGTATGCGAGCGGCGCGACCTCGATCGTTCCCGCCGTCAGCAGCTTGGGAACGGTCTCGGGGTCGAGCATGTCGTGGAGCGCGTCGTAGAGCGGGCGCAGGTAGGGGTCGATCTTCTCGCTGAGGGTGCCGGGCAGGTAGCCGAGCCGCTCGCCCGCCTCGACAGCCGGGCGCGTGAGGATGATCCGGTTGACCTGCTTGGCCTGGAGAGCCTGGACCGCCTTCGCCATCGCGAGGTAGGTCTTGCCGGTGCCCGCCGGCCCGATGCCGAAGACGACGGTGTGCTTGTCGATCGCGTCGACGTACCGCTTCTGGTTCAGCGTCTTGGGCCGGATCGTGCGGCCGCGGTTGCTGAGGATGTTGAGCGAGAGGACGTCGGCCGGACGCTCCTGCGTCTCGGTGCGGAGCATGACGATCACGCGCTCGACCGTCTCAGCCGACAAGCCCTGACCGGTGCGGACCATGGTGACGAGCTCGTCGATCAGCCGCTCGATCAGCGCGACCTCGGATTGGGGCCCTGCGACGTTGACCTCGTTGCCGCG